>CAZOOO010000028.1:0-21260 GCA_964581435.1 uncultured Hyphomicrobiales bacterium
AGACGCGGGATGCGGGCGGAAAACCGCTGCACACTTTTCCTCATCCCGCTCTAGTCCTCCGTTGAAAATGGCGTACCTTCACACGTTGATTGGGTATAAACGAGCAGGATGGAAATTGCCGCTACTAACTCAAGTTAGAAAAACGTGTCACTATCCGTCACGTGTCACACGCACGTCCTCATGGCCTGCACTTGACTGTCTGACAGAAATCATTCAGGTTGTGGCTATCGAAAAAACTGCGTCCGCCGCTCCGGAGAAATCCGCGGGCGGTTTTTTAATGGAGCGGCACAGCGCAAGCAGAATGGACTCTGTCGATCTTTGGTCAAGCTTTAGCGGGATAGAGTATTTTGTTTCCGGCTTAAGGGTAGCTTGATGTCAAAGCGCGTAACCAAGACCAAATCTTGTAGGGATCGAGAGAAATTGGGAGTTCTGCGGGTCAAGGATTACCGGAAGCTCGAGGAGCGTATCCTCAGGTTGCTGGATCGATACGAAGCCTCACCAGAGACGGATAAACGCTGGCTGGCTATCGGAAAGTCCCACATTGAACAGGGGTTCATGGCGATCAACCGATCTGTTTTCGAGCAGAAGCGGGCTGAGTTGCCGGAGGATTGATGGAAATGATCCATATCCACTCAGCCATGTTGGCTCAGCCGAAAACTTCGTTCAGGCTGTAGAGGCATTCCGGGAATCGAAGCTGTCTCACCGCGTTACGGTCGATGTTCTGGCGCCGACTGCCAGATCGCCGGATTCGTCATCGTCGATCCGGGGGCGGGATGATAATGCTCCTCCCGATCGGCCCCTGATATTCAGCTTCGGGATCGTGCTGGCTCTTGTCGCGGGCTGGATGCGCCTTTGCGACAGCAACAGCGATCTCGCCGGCAGGGCGCTCGGCGCGGGGGTAACGCTGGCGCTGATCGGGTGGTTGGTGATGTACGCGGCCGGGGAGCGGGTTGGATAGCAGCGGACCGAATACCGACCCCTATACATGAAGACGTTCGAGCGCCCCCTTTTTGAACCCATAGTTGAAAATTCTTACGTCACAAGGTTGTGACCAAGCCGCATCCCGGCAGCGCTTCCCGCGGCGGGGTTTTCTATTGGAAGGGATGTCGTTTTTGGAAGCGAACCTCCTGATACCAAGGCGGTGTATCGGCTAAGACCGCCGGAATCTCTTTGGCGTGTTCATAAACAAGTTTCCATGCCATCTTTGGCGACACGCCAGTTTTCTTGGCGCTCTCGGAAAATTCCCTGAGAAAACTCTCTGGCGCCCATGACATGATCACCCGCGACCCGGAAAGCGCGGACGCTGTCGGCATCGGAAGGGGTTCTCGTCTTGTGAAATTTCGCAGCGCGCCCGCTGCCAAAGTTCTCGCTGGCCGCATGCCACGACAAACCTGTCTCCTGCCGCTGCCAGATCTCCAATACCGCCGGTATATGCGGCCCAATACCATTGCGGGCTGTCGTCAAAACTCGAGGTTATAGCGCGGTCCCTTCGTTATGGGGCGATTCGGCATCATATATGAGTTGATGGCCAGCGACGGTCGGCTAGCTATATGGAAATAATTGGATTTTTTGTTGTGAATGTCGGGAGTTGAGGCCGTAGCGAGCCCTCGCTACCATTTTCTTTTTCTTTCATATATCCCAGGATCAAGCGTTGCCGTTGTAAGGTGAAACCTGATCTGACGCCGGGTTGCGGGCCGCGGCAAGCGCGCCGAGGCTGGAGGATCGGGGCGCCGTGTCGGCAGCGTGTCCCGAATTGCGCGAGGAGCTAACGGGCATCGGCAAGGTCGGTGGTAGACTGCGAATTTTGCTTGCACGTTTGAGATATGCGATCGGCTGAGGGGAATGCACGAACTTATCGGCGACATCACGCTTTGCATCCTGTTTGCCTGGGGTCTCGGGCTGGCCGCTCATTTTTCCCGGCAACCGCTGATCCTGGCCTATCTGATGGCCGGATTCTTTATCGGCCCGTTCGGGATGGGATGGGTCAAATCGCAGGAGTCGATCCGGACCATTTCCGAGCTTGGCCTGATTTTCATGCTTTTCATGATCGGCCTGGAAATCGACCTGAAGAAGATCATGCGCGCGGGGCCGGTGATCCTGATCGCCGGCGGCGGACAGCTCCTGGGCGGCTGCATTCTCGGCGCATTGTTCTTCATGGCGATCGGTCTGCCCATCCGTGTCGGCGGGTTCGACGCGCTTTATCTCTGCGTCGCATGCGCGCTATCGAGTACGGTCATCATCGTCAAGGTGCTTTACGAAAAGCACGAACTCGACACGCTGCCGGGCCGCATCACGCTCGGCGTGCTGGTGCTGCAGGACGTCTTCGCGATCCTGTTCCTGGCGGTCCAGCCCAGTCTTGATAATCTTGACATTTCCATCGTCCTGCTTTCGATCGCACGGGTCGGAACCTTGGTCGCGACCGCGCTGATCATCAGCCGCTATGTTCTGCCTTATCTGTTTCATCAGATCGCGCGCCGCCCCGAACTGGTGCTGCTCGGCGCGCTGGCGTGGTGCTTCCTGATCGGCGAAATTGCTGAACAATTGCATCTGTCGCGCGAGATGGGCTCGCTGGTGGCCGGCGTCTCGCTTTCAACGTTCCCCTACGCGCTCGACGTCACCGCCAAGGTGACGACGCTGCGCGATTTCTTCATCACGCTGTTCTTCGTCGCGCTGGGCATGACCATTCCGATTCCGAACGGATCCGTGATCGGGCTTGCGTTGATGGTGGCTGCCTTCACCGTGGTGAGCCGTCTCGCCACGACTTTCGTTCCATTGTACCTGATGAAGCAGGGATTGCGCGCCAGCCTGCTGCCGGCGATCAATCTGGCTCAGATCAGCGAGTTCTCGCTCGTCGTGATTCAAACCGGGCTGATTGCGGGTCATATCCGGAGCGAGACCGCGAACGCGGCGTCATTCGCGTTCGTGGTGCTGGCGGTGCTGAGTACGTTCGCCATCGGTCGCAGCGATCAGCTCTCGCGCCTGGCCATCAGGTTCCTGAAGCGTCTCGGCCTTCGGGACCTCGACCGCCACCAGGCGGGGGAGGGGCATGGCGCGGGAGCTCATTGCGAACCGCGACGTATTGTCATTCTTGGATTCTTCCGGGCCGCCAGCGCGCTGCTGAGCGAGATCGAACGCCGGGACGAGGCGATGCTGGACCAGATCGGGGTGGTCGACTTCAATCCGCTGGTGTTCAGTACCCTCTCCGCCCGCGGCCTGCATGTCACTTACGGTGACATCAGCAACGTGGATACGCTGGTCCATGCCGGGATCGGCAGCGCCGAGATCATCATCTTGAGCGTGCCGGATTCGCTGCTCAAGGGCGCCAATAACGAAAAGCTTGTGCGCCACGTTCGTTCACTGAACCCGACCGCGAAGATCATCTCGACGGCGGACCGGCTGTCGGACGTCGAGGATCAATATGCCGCCGGCGCTGACTATGTGACGGTGACTCGCCTGACCGACGCGCAAGAGCTGTTCGCGGCGATCGAGGCTGCCGACAACGGGTTGCTGGCCGACAAGCGCGCCGATACCGATGCGCTTCTGGAAGGGCGCCGGGAAGTGCTGCCGTAAGTCGATCCCGGCGTCGAATTCACCATGCCGGATCATATATGACGGTTGATCGTGTGACTGCTTTTTTCCGGACGCCGTCGGTTGCACAGCGGTCGGCTCTACGTCATACGAGCTTCCGTCAAACGGGAACGCGCAGACCATGCCCCATCCGATACCGCAAGTCCTCCAGGCTTTTGCCAACGGCGAAATCGTCGTGGTCACCGACGACGAAGACCGCGAGGGGGAGGGCGACCTGATCGTCGCAGCCTCGCACTGCACCGCGGAGAAAATGGCGTTTGTCATACGACATACGTCCGGCATCGTTTGCGCGCCGATCACCATGGAGGACGCGCAGCGGCTGCGGCTCGATCCGATGGTCGCGCATAACGAGTCCAACCATACCACGGCCTTCACCGTCTCGGTCGACTACAAGCCGGACGGCGGCACCGGCATTTCCGCCGAAGAGCGGGCTTCCTGCTGCCGCGCGCTCGCCAATCCCAACTCCGGCGCCAGCGATTTCGCGAGGCCCGGACACATCTTCCCTCTGATCGCGCGTAACGGCGGCGTGCTGCTGCGCGCGGGCCATACCGAAGCGGCGGTCGATCTTTGCAGGCTGGCGGGCCTGCCGCCGGTCGGCGTCATCAGCGAACTGATGAACGACGACGGCACGGTGATGAAGGGCGAGCAGGTGGCCCGGTTCGCTGACGCGCACGGGCTCAGGCATGTGACCATCGCCGATATCATCGCGTATCGTCAGGCGCGCGAGAAACTGATCGAACGGGTCTCGGAGTTTGCAATCGACAGCCCGATAGGGCCGCTGCAGGGTTATGCCTACCGCTCGCCGTTCGATTCCATAGCTCACGTCGCGTTCGTCTATAACGGCATCGGCGACGGCAGGAATGTCCTGACCCGTTTCCACAAGTCCAACATCGTGCGCGATATCTTCGCCGGGCCGAAGCGCATGGAGAAGGTGCTCGAACACTTCAGGACGGACGGCCGTGGTGTGCTGGTCTATCTGAGGGACGGCGCCGCGGGAGTGCCGGTGGCGCCGCTCCCCGAAGAGGGTTCAGCGGAGGCCGATCGCAACAGACAATGGCGGGAGGTCGGCGTCGGCGCGCAGATCCTGCGCGATCTCGGGGTGACGTCGATCCGGCATCTGACATCGTCGGCGTATGACTACAAGGGACTTTCCGGTTTCGGCATCGAGATCGTCTCGAACGAACACCTTGAAACCTGACGGTGGCTGTAGCGTTGGATTACGGATATACTTTCATCGATCGTGACCTTGCCGACATCGGTATCCGGAACGGCGTGAAGGGATTGTCATGAGTGTTCGTCCGCAGAGCAAGGACAAGCCCGCGCCGGTCAGTTTCCAATGGGATGATCCGTTCAGGCTGGACGATCAGTTGACGGAAGACGAGCGCATGATCCGCGACACCGCGCGGGCCTATGCGCAGGACAAGCTGCTGCCGCGCATCGTTAAAGCCTATCAGGACGAGAAGACCGACCGCGAGATCTTCAATGAGATGGGCGAGCTTGGCCTGAACGGCATCACCCTTCCGCAGGAGTTTGGTTGTGCGGATGCCAGCTACGTCGCCTACGGCCTCGTCGCGCGCGAGATCGAGCGTGTGGACTCCGGCTATCGCTCGATGAATTCGGTGCAGTCCTCGCTGGTGATGTATCCGATCTATGCGTACGGAGACGAGAACCAGCGCAAGAAGTATCTGCCCAGGCTTGCGACCGGGGAATGGGTCGGCTGTTTCGGTCTGACCGAACCGGATGCCGGTTCCGACCCCGGCGGCATGAAAAGCCGCGCCGAGAAGGTGTCGGACGGCTATCGGCTGACCGGTTCGAAGACGTGGATATCCAACGCGCCGATCGCGGATCTGTTCGTGGTCTGGGCCAGGTCGGCGGCGCACGACAACCAGATCCGCGGCTTCGTGCTTGAGAAGGGAATGAAGGGCCTGTCCGCTCCGAAGATCGGCGGCAAGCTCAGCCTGCGGGCGTCGGTCACCGGCGAGATCGTGATGGACGGCGTGGTGGCGCCGGAAGAGAACCTGCTGCCGAACGTGTCCGGACTGAAGGGACCGTTCGGCTGCCTGAACCGCGCGCGCTACGGCATTTCATGGGGCGTGATGGGCGCGGCTGAAGACTGCATGCACCGCGCGCGGAAGTATGTGCTCGAACGCAAGCAGTTCGGTCGTCCGCTGGCAGCGGCGCAACTGGTGCAGAAGAAACTCGCGGACATGCAGGCCGACATCGCGCTGGGACTTCAAGGCAGCCTGCGCGTCGGGCGGCTGATGGACGAGGGCAAGATGACGCCGGAGATGATCTCCATCGTCAAACGCAACAATTGCGGCAAGGCGCTCGATATCGCGCGGGCGGCGCGCGATATGCACGGCGGCAACGGCATTCAGATCGAGTATCATGTGATGCGCCATGCCGCCAACCTTGAAGCCGTCAATACGTATGAAGGCACCCACGACGTCCATGCGCTGGTGCTGGGCCGCGCCATCACCGGCATCCCGGCATTTTCGTAAGGTGATCGGAGCGGCGTTGCCTTAGTGTTCGTCATGCCCGGCCTTGTGCTGGGTATCCACGTCTTAAAGCAGCAAAAAACAGGAAGACGTGGATGGCCGGGACGAGCCCGGCCATGACGGCACGAACAGTAGGCGTTCACCCCAATGTCCGAAGCGTCCGACATCGAAGACGATATCCCGTTCAACCGTGACTTTCCGCTGAAGCCGGGTATCGCCGAAGAGGTCATGCCCGGAGTCCGTCGCGTGCTGTGCGATAACCCCGGCCCTTTCACCTTCACGGGAACGGTGAGCTACATCGTCGGGCGCGGCAAGGTCGCGATCATCGATCCCGGACCTGACAGCGAGGCTCATGCGCGGGCGTTGCTCGACGCGGTGCGAGGCGAGCCCGTGACGCATATCTTCGTCACCCACAGCCACAGGGATCATTCGCCCAATGCCGCGCGGATCAAGGCCGCCACGGGCGCGCGGGTTTATGCCGAGGGGCCGCATCGCGCCTCGCGCCCGCGCTTCGAAAGCGAGAAAAGCAAGCTAGAATCGGGCGCGGATCGCGACTTCATTCCGGACATCCGGCTTGGCGACGGCGATGACGTCACAGGCGAGGGATGGACGCTGGAAGCCGTGACCACGCCGGGACACACCGCGAACCACATGGTCTTCGCGTGGAAGGAACACAATATTCTTTTCGCCGGCGATCACGTCATGGGCTGGTCCACCTCGATCGTGGCGCCGCCGGACGGGTCGATGGCGGACTACATGGCGTCGCTCGAGAAACTCTCGATGCGGGATGAGAACCTGTACTTTTCCGGCCATGGCCCGGAGATCCAGGATGCGCCCCGCTTCGTGCGCTTCCTTGCGCGGCATCGCAGGGCGCGCGAGGCTTCGATCCTGCATCGACTGGCGAAAGGCGAGGCCGATATCCCGACTTTGGTCCGCGCCATCTATATCGGACTCGATGCGCGGCTGTCCGGCGCCGCCGGCTATTCGGTGCTCGCGCATCTGGAGGATCTGGTGGCGCGCGACCTCGTGTTCACGGACGGCGATCCCGTCATCGAAGGACGCTACCGGCTGGCGTGAGCCTTATCGCTTGCCTCTGGCGGGCGGCTTGACCGGCGCGGGCGGCGGCTCCTTCACTGTTTTCTCGATGACGTTTTCAGCCGCGGCATTGATGTCGTCGATCAGGCTGCTGACGCGTGCGGCGTTGCTGCCGAGATCGTGCTCGAAATAGCGCGACGACGAACGGATATCGACGCGCGAGCCGTCCTCGGTCGGCATGATGCGGATCGCGACGTCTTCGCGAAAACCCATCACCGGCGTTTTCGCGACAGCCTCGATATGGCCGGGCTGCCGCGGCGGCTGCGGCGGACGTTCATCGATCACCAGCCATTTGCGCCGCGCGACGAGCCGCCGGACGATGTCGAAGGTCTGCTGGGCGGTCAGGTCCAGTTCCACCGGCTCGATCGCGGGATAGGCCGCGCGCTGCTGCTCGGTGGAATAAAGACCGGCATAGACCGCGGAGTTGGCGCCGTCGCTGCCGCGCAGCCGCGCCAGCGCGTCGAAGCGAGGCGGGTTGACCGGATCGGTGGTGATATCGTGGATCGGCGGCAGGTTGCGATATCTCACGGCGAGGAATGCCGGATAGGCAAGGATCAACACGTTCAGCAGCAGGGCTGTCAGGATACGGCCTATGCCGCGTGAGCCGTCGCGCCACAGCGCGACAAGGCCTGCGAACGCCAAAAGGACCGACAGCCCGGCGCAGGCGAGCGCGCCCAGCAACGTCGCGAGCGCGGGCTTGCTCTCGAGGATGCCGAACCTCACGGCGGCGACGGACACCACCGTCGCGACCGCCGAGAACACCGCGAGCCGCCGCGCCCAGGTCGCCAGCGCGGAGAACGGTTCGGATTGATAGCGTGCGGAAAACCTGCGGGCCATCGGAGCGTTTCGTTGCGGCGGCTCGTTCGTCGCGGGCTCTTGTCGAGCGAAGCGGGTACCGGCTCGCGTAAAAAGCCTGACTTGATTCCATAAAAGCCGGAATGGCTCTTATAGTGTTTTCGGGCTAAATGGATACCGGTGTGAAGAAAACACGTCAAAACAAAACCATGGAGCCAACTTCCGATTCCGCCAGAAGCGGAAAGGCTCCAGGCCGCAAACGGCGGCGTGGCGGCGTAGGCTGTGGTCGATGGACCGTGATCGTGCTCGCGGCCCTCGCGGTGCCAGCGGTCGCCCTGGCGAAGACCGATGGGCCGCTGCCGCTGCCACAGCCTCGTCCGGCCGCTGCGCCGCCGCCCGACGGCAAGGGTCGCATTCAGGTGGGGGAAGGCAGCCCCGCGACGTCCGAGATTACGCCGACGCCTTCTACCTGCCGCCTGGCGTTGACCGATTCGGTGGCGATCGCCGCGAGCGTTCCTGCGATCACGGGGCCGGGGGCGTGCGGCGGTGACGACCTGGTCCGGCTTGAAGCCGTGGTGCTGCCCGACGGCGGCCGGGTCGCGGTCAAGCCTGCCGCCACCCTCCGCTGCACCATGGCCGCCGCGATCGCGGACTGGATTCGCAGTGACGTGGCGCCGCTGGCCGAGGGGCTCGGCAGCAGGGTCAGCGAACTCGACAACCTCGACTCGTTTGAATGCCGGGGCCGCAACCGTGTCATCGGAGCGAAGCTGTCCGAACACGGCCGCGCCAATGCGCTCGACGTGGGGGCGCTCAAGCTCGCAAACGGGCGGACGATCGATCTGACGGATCGCGCGGTGGAGCGAGATCTGCGCGAGAAGGTGCTGGGCTCGGTTTGTGCGCGCTTCACCACGGTGCTCGGGCCTGGATCGGACGGCTATCACGAGAACCATATTCACCTCGACATGATTCAGCGTCGCAACGGCTACCGGATCTGCCAATGGAAAATCCACGATCCCGTGTCCGCGGTCGCGCCGTTGCCGCCGACCGAACGCCTGAGAAAAGCGCCGCTGCGTGAAACGGCGGAAGAAAAGGGCAAGGCGTCTGAAGCGGTCCCCGAACGCGGGGCGGTATCGGGCGCTGCCCCGCAGGCTGGATCCGCGGCGGTCATGTCGGCGGATGTGGTGCCTGAGCCTCGGAAGCGACCCCAGGCCGCCGACGCAGCGGGCAAGGTCGCGAGGAGCCCGCCGAATCCACCGGCTTCAGGAACGTCAACGCGGCGTTCAGCCGTTCATTCTGTGAAACGCAAACAGAAGTCTCACGGCAATCTTCCTTCATTCCTCAAGACGCTGTTCGATTGATTGCCGGCGATAGCGTTCTTGCCAAGCCTATCCCGGGTTGGACCCGAGAATGGCGCCGGTTCGCATGACGAAGCATCTCAAAACAAAAGCTGGAATCGGCTTTTATTCATGAAAGCCGGCATGGCCCCCCGCGTTCCGGGACGGAGAGACACAAAAAAGCGCCGGAGAACCGGCGCTTTGCGGATTGGGGAATCATTTCGATCAGTTGAAATTGCCGCCATCGTTCCACGACGCCATCCTCGCGCCGTGTTTCGGCGGAAGCACGACCACCACCGCTCCAACCTTGACGCGATCATAAAGATCGATGGCGTCCTCGTTGGTCATGCGAATGCAGCCCGAGGAGATCGAGGTGCCGATATATTCCGGCTGGTTGGTTCCGTGGATCCGGAACAACGTATCCTTGTTGCCCTGATAAAGATACAGTGCTCGCGCGCCGAGGGGGTTATCCGGTCCGCCCGCCACGCGCGACGGCAGGCCTCCCATCCGCTTATGAATGTCGGCGGTGGGAATCCAGTCCGGCCATTCGCGCATGTTGCCGACCCTTGCCACGCCGGAGAACGCCAAGGCTTCCTCGCCAACGGTGACACCGTAACGGATGGCCTTGCCGTTATCGAGCACGTAGTAGAGGTAGTGGTTGTCGGAATCGACAAGGATCGAACCCGGCGCTTCCTTGCGGTGATAATCGACGATCGCGCGGCGGAACGGGGCGGCAACCGGCGTTCTCGTGTAGGAGACCTTGGATAAAAGCTCCTTGTCGCGCGGCTTGAAGTTGTTGGTGTTGGCGGCCTCGTAATGGGTGGCCATGCAACCCGACAGCATCAGGCCAGCGACCAGGACCCCAAGCTGCTTGCTTCGAAGAAACCACATTGTTGTTTTCCAAATGCCCACTGAAGTTCCGGCGACTTGCGTCCGGGAATCCAAAATTCCTTGCACGCATTATTGTCGAAATTCCCTCGAATTCCAGCACTTAGAAGCCTCTGTCCCTACGCAGCAACCTGCCTGTGGCATTTTTGTCGCAGGTGCCGGCCCGCAATTGGGTAGCGCGGTGTTTCAAAAGGGGAGCAGGGTGCGATTGTCCTCCACGCCTCGAAACGGATGAACGGCGTTCGCCGTCGCGCCGGCGCTTTGCTGGTTGCCAAATTGCACGATCTGTTGATCCGATTCCAACATTTGCATCCCGGTGCGGCGGAAGGCCTTGCAAATGTCGGGATCAATCGGCCACTAGTCACGATGGTTTCGGATCGAATCGATCCAAAACCATGAACGTGATCGACTCCATGTATTGAGAAACGGGATGCGGGTGGAAAACCTCACCACACTTCTCCCCATCCCGCTCTGGAAGTCCTGCCGGACTCTCGAATTCGTTTGCCGGTTCGCTGCAAGGTAGCTGGCGACTGTCGAATTCACTCTGACCGGCATATTTCAGATTGTTCGTGTCCATGCCTGAATCCGTGTCGTCAACCTCGGAGTTGCCATGCTCTCGATCTTCGCGCCGGACGGCATCGTGCTACGAAAGACCGGTCCGGTCGATCCCGACGCGCTGCCCGACAATGCGGTGTGGATCGATCTCGAGAAGCCGACGCTGGGCGAAGATCGCGCCGTGGAGCGGCTCGCAGGGGTCGCGGTGCCGACCCGGGAGGACATGCAGGAGATCGAGGTTTCCAGCCGCCTCTATGTCGAGAACGGCGCGCGCTATATGACGGCTAGTTTGATGTGCGGCAGCGAAACCGACGCGCCCCGCATCACACCCGTGACGTTCATCTTGTCCAGCCATCGTCTCGTCACCGTGCGCTACGAGGCGCCGAAGCCGTTCACGCTGGTGGAGAACAAGCTTGCGCGCGCTGGCGCGCAGGGCTTGACCGGCGAGGGGGTGTTGCTCGAATTGCTCGATGCCGTGATCGATCGCTGCGCCGACATTCTGGAGCGCGCCGGCGCCGATATCGATCAAGTCAGCCACGACATTTTCGAGCCGAACGAATCCGCGCGCACCGGCCACGCCAAGCGCTATTCCGAAATCCTGATCGTAATCGGGCGCAAGGGCGATCTCACCTCGAAAGTTCGCGAGAGCCTGGTCTCGATAGGCCGTCTCGTCACCTTCGTCGCAACCGAATCCAACAGCATCAAATGGTCCAAGGACATGCGCGCTCAGCTCAAGACGATGCAGCGCGATATCGCCTCGCTTTCCGATCATGCCTCTTATCTGTCGAACAAGACCACCTTCGTGCTCGATGCGATGCTTGGAGTCGTTAACCTCGAGCAGAACAACATCATCAAACTGTTTTCGGTCATGGCCGTGGTGCTTATGCCGCCGACGCTGATCGCCTCGATCTACGGCATGAACTTCAAGATAATACCCGAGTTGGAATGGTCGCACGGCTATCCGTTCGCGCTCGCCATGATGGTGATCGCCGCGGTGCTGCCCTACATGATCTTCAAGTGGAAGAGGTGGTTGTAGGATCGGCTTTCGAGCGTCGTCCTGACGAGAGAACCTGCCACAATTTTCCTTGTAAAATTTGAGCGTTCGCCTGAACGCTTTTCAAGAAAAATTGCTGCCATAACCCGTGCATGAAATCGCGGGAGTTACAATGGTTGAGAAAGTCGTAACGAGGGATCGCAATGTCCTCGATTTTCGCAGCTATCAACGGTTGCGCAGGTTCAGTGCGGACAACGCGGTCGTGCATTTTTCGTCTGCTCCCATGCGCACATGCCGGCATTGCGGCGCCGCGTTGCTTGACGGCGAGAACGAGGACGATTGCTCCAGTGCGGGTCTCGCGGTGCCGTCGGCGTGAGCGCCGTCACGCCGGTTTTATGCCGACTGACCGGTGTCGCCGTGGCGGCTACACGTGTTGGCCGCCGTTGATGTGAATCTCCGCCCCGTTGACGTATGAACTCGTCTCCGTGCACAGCACGTAGACGATCTTCGCCACCTCGTCCGGCGTGCCGAGCCGACGCAGCGGGATCTGGCGCTGGACGATCTTCTCGGTGCCCGGCGACAGGATCGAGGTGTCGATCTCGCCCGGCGCGATGGCGTTGACACGCACCCCGATGCGGCCGAAGTCCGCCGCCATCTCGCGGGTCAGCGAGGCCAGCGCCGCCTTCGAGGTCGCATAGGCCGCGCCGGCGAACGGATGGACGCGCGAGCCGGCGATCGAGGTGACGTTCACGATGGAGCCTCTCGCGGCCTTGAGTTCTCCGATCAGCCCGCGCGCCAGCATGATCGGCGCCATGAAGTTGACGCGAAACACCTTCTCCCAGGTCTCCATGTCGGTGTTCAGCGAGCCGAGCCGCGCGCCGCCCTCGCCCTTCGGCGAGATCGCGGCATTGTTGACCAGCGCGTGCAGCTTGCCGCCCTCGAGACGCGAGCGGATTTCCTGGATCGCCTCCATCGTATTGTCGGGATCGGACAGATCGACCTGAATGTGATCTTCCGGACCGGCGTCCCACGGACATTGCTCAGGGAAGGGGTGTCGGGAACAGGTGATGACGCGCCAGCCGGCGCTGGAAAACCGGATCACGGTGGCGTGGCCGATGCCGCGACTTGCGCCGGTGAGCAGCAGCGTGCGGCGGGGCGCGTGGGGGTCGGCCACCGTCGCCATCTCGGTTCGCGGGTTTGCCTTGTCGGGGGTCATGGATACAGCCTTGTCTTTGTCCACGGCACGTCGAGCGCGGAGCGGCGGAATTCGATGCGGTCGTGCAGGCGGAAGGGACGATCGTGCCAGAATTCGAACTGGATGGGCGCGATCCGCCAGCCGCTCCAGCCCGGCGGCCGCGGCACGGCGCCGATGAGGTATTTCGCAGCCTCTTTCGCGATGGCCTGCTCGAACGCGAAACGGCTCTCGAGCGGCTGCGACTGCTTGCTCGCCCAGGCGCCGATCTGCGCCTGCCTTGGGCGGGTGGCGAAATAGGCGTCGGCCTCCGCATCGCTAACGGGGATCACCGGTCCGCGCACGCGAACCTGCCGGCGCAACGACTTCCAGTGAAACAGCAGCGCCGCTTTCGGGTTGGCGGCGAGTTCGCGGCCCTTGGCGCTGGCGATGTGGCTGTAGAACACCAAGCCATGGGGATCATAGCCTTTCATCAGCACCATCCGCACATCGGGCAGGCCATCGGCATCCGTGGTCGCGAGCGCCATGGCATCAGGATCGTTCGGTTCCGACGCGACGGCTTCCGCGAACCACGCCGCGAAGAGGGCAAAAGGCTCCTCGGCTTCCGTGAAATCACCGGACGTTAACTGGCTTGTGTGCTTGATGTCCGTGGTGTCGTTCATTCGGGATCCACAGGTTGCGCCGGTCTGCCATCGAGAGTCTGTTGCGGTCCTTATACAGGGCAAACCTGTATAGGGCACGTCTGCGCGTCGGCCTATCCGCGATCGGACCTTCCGTCGCCATCGTGGCGGCGATGATGATCGGGGCGGCGACCGGAGGCTGCACTGTGTCACGAAATCACGCGGCTTTCGCGCAGATGGGAGACTTTGAGGCCACCGGATCAATCACCGCGCCGGCACGCGCAGGTCCGACGGACACCGATCTCGCCTTCGCGCGCACGGCCGCCTCGGACGTGCTGACCAAAGGGAACAAGGATGCGAGCCAGCCATGGGAAAATCCCTCGACCGGCGCACGCGGCTCGGTGACGCCGCTGGCTCAGGCCTATACCGCCGAGGGGCGCACCTGCCATGATTTCTTGGCGAGTTACGTTAACGGGAAGTCCGAAAGCTGGTTGCAGGGCGCGGCGTGCAGGGCCCGGGGCGGCCAGTGGGAAATCCAATCCCTTAAACCCTGGCGAAGCTGATGCAGAACGGCCGCTGCGAATAGCTGACCGCCTCGTTGCAAAAATGCCACGGATGCCCCAAATGATGGACATGTGGGTCCGGGGGCCCATTGTCCAGATTCCTGAAGGAGACGTTACGGATGCGCGACCCCTATGAGGTCCTGGGGGTGCAGCGGGGTGCCAGCGCCGCCGCCATCAAAAGTGCCTTTCGCAAGCTCGCGAAGAAGCACCATCCCGATGCCAACAAGAACGATCCCAAGGCCGCCGAGCGGTTCGCGGAGCTGAACTCCGCGAACGAGATTCTGGGCGACGAGGTCAGGCGCAAGCAGTTCGACCGCGGCGAGATCGGCGCGGCCGGCAAGCCGCGCTTCCAAGGCTTTCCGGGCGGCGGCCGCGCGCGGCCGGGCGGCGGTTTCGAGCAGCATGGTTTCGGTGGGGGCCGCCCCGGGTTCGATGGCGGCGGCGGGTTTGAGGATATCCTCAACAGCATGTTCGGCAGCGCCGCGCGGGGCGGACGCCGGCCGGGCGCGCCGCCGTTCGACTTCGAGTCCAGCACGTTCGGTACGCCTGACCTCGATCTCAACGTCGCCATGACGGTCTCGCTGGAGGAGTCGGTCAAGGGCGGCGAGAAACGCATTCGCCTGGCCGGCGGCAAGGAACTCGATGTCAGGGTTCCGCCCGGCGTCACGTCGGGCCAGCAGATCCGGCTGCGAGGGCAGGGCGACACCGTGCCCGGACATCGTCCCGGTGATCTCCTGATCACGGTGACGGTCGCTCCGCATCCGTTCTTCAAGATCGACGGCGGCGACCTGCGCGCCGAACTGCCGATCACACTCTATGAGGCGGTGCTGGGTGGCAAGATACGGGTGCCGACGCTCGGCGGCGCGGTTGAACTGTCGATCCCGAGGAACACGTCGGGCGGCCGCACTTTCCGCCTCAAGGGCAAGGGCATCCCGAAGGGCGGGACCTTCGGCGATCTGTTCGTTACGACGCGGATCGTGCTGCCTGACGGCAATGACGCCGAGCTTGAAGCGCTCATGGAGAAGTGGCGCGACGCCCACTCCTACAGCCCCCGTCGCGATCTCGGTTAGCACGTGTGCGCCGGCGAACCTGACCACGCGGCGGGTTTGGCCGGAATTTGCGTCCGGCTGTCGCGCAACCGTGCCCGGGGATGCTCGGCCCGTTTAGCGCCGTCCCTCGACTGGCCATGTTGTTTGCGTCGGTGGCGGATGTTTTTGTTTCGAGGTGTATGGCGTTTTCGAGCGAAGCATGACCGAGCAGAGGAAGCGGAACTCACCGATAGCCAGGCCGCGCGCTGTCGGCGCATCGGACGCAGCAGTCCCATGAGGGTTACGCCAAGCGCAACAGGACGCGCGCGCTGGCTGTCAGCTACCCGCAAACGTCATGCGCATCACCTCGCGAACGCTTCGGCAACATCTATTCAGAATGAGGTGGGTGAACTCGTTCAGAATGAAAAAACTCGAAACGAGAAAAGTAATTGACTGACAATGGCTTAGACTGGCTGGGGCGGGAGGGATCGAACCTCCGAATGGGGGAATCAAAATCCCCTGCCTTACCGCTTGGCTACGCCCCAACGGCCCGAAACTGCGCGGAGCATGATCCCCGCACACACTTTCGAGCCCGACGGGTCTACAGACAGTACCCTGTCTTTTCAACCGGTCGGAGACGCCTGAAGGAGGTTTGACGGGCTTCAAGCTTGTCTTCCCGTCAACTCGGAAGATAACCGGCCGGACCGGAGCGCGTCCTTCAGCCGGGCTGCATCCCGCCTTCCTGAAAAGGTTGAGAGCCATGCGGTTTCGTGGAAAGACCGCTCGTAACTCACAATTCGACAGGAAGCCACCCCTTCCTGTCAGGCCACCGCTCGCGAGGCACCGTCATGACCTATCGCGCACCGATCAGCGACATGCTCCTTGCCCTCAACCACGGCGCCGGATTGAAGGCCGCGGTCGAAGCCGGCCACTACGGCGACTTCGATGGCGAGGTCACGGCGGCGGTGCTGGAGGAGGCGGGCCGGTTCGCGAGCGAGGTCTTGGCACCGCTCAACCGCGCCGGAGACCGGCACGGCGCGCGGCTGGAAGACGGCCGCGTGACAACCGCGCCGGGCTGGGCCGACGCCTACAGGCGCTGGACGGCTGCGGGCTGGAACGCTGTCTCGGGGCCGCAGGATTTCGGCGGACAGGGGCTGCCGCTTGCCATCAACGCCGCATGCACCGAAATCTGGAGCGCGGCGAACACCGCCTTCGGCCTGTGTCCGCTGCTGACGCTCAGCGCGATCGAAGCGCTCCACGCCCATGGCAGCGACACGCTGAAGCAGATCTATCTCGAAAAACTGGTGTCCGGCGAATGGACCGGCACGATGCAACTGACCGAGCCGCAGGCGGGCTCTGATGTCGGCACGCTGCGCAGCCGGGCCGAGCGCGCATCCGACGGCAGCTATCGGATCTTCGGCACCAAGATCTTCATCACCTATGGCGACCACGACATGACCGACAACATCGTGCATTTCGTGCTGGCGCGACTGCCCGATGCGCCGGCCGGAACCAAGGGAATCTCGCTGTTCCTGATCCCGAAACTCCTCGTCAATGCCGACGGTTCGCTCGGCGCACGCAACGACATCCACGCCAGCGGCATCGAGCACAAGCTCGGCATTCACGGCTCGCCGACCTGCACCATGACCATGGGCGACAACGGCGGCGCGATCGGCTATCTGATCGGCGAGGAAAATCGCGGCATGCGGTGCATGTTCACGATGATGAATCAGGCTCGGCTCTGTGTCGGGCTGGAGGGCGTCGGCATCGCCGAACGCGCCTGCCAGCAGGCGCTCGCTTATGCGCGGGAGCGCAAACAGGGCCGCGCCGCCGGCACGTCGGATGGCAAATCAGATGGCATGAGCGCCATCATCGCGCATCCCGACGTCAGGCGCATGCTGATGCAGATGCGCGCGCTCACCGCCGCCGCCCGTTCCATCTGCTACGCCACCGCCGTCGCGCTGGATGTCGCGGCGCGCGCGGCCGATCCCGACGTGCGCACGGCCACCGCCGCCCGCGGCGCGCTGCTGACGCCGGTCGCAAAGGCTTTCTCGACCGACATCGGCAACGAGGTCGCGTCCTTGGGTATTCAAGTCCACGGCGGCATGGGTTTCATCGAGGAGACCGGCGCGGCACAGCATTACCGCGACGCGCGCATCACCTCGATCTATGAGGGCACCAACGGCATCCAGGCGATCGACCTGGTGACGCGAAAGCTCGCGGCGGACCAAGGTGCGGCGGTGCGGGCGCTGCTCGGCGAATTGTCGAAAAGCGTCGATCGCGTGGAAGCCTCGAACGAACCTGGATTCGGCACGACCGGCACGAAATTGCGCGAGGCGCTCGGGTCTCTCGAACGCGCCGGCAAATGGCTGCTGGAACGGCTGGCGTCATCGCCGGACGATGCGCTCGCCGGCGCCACGCCTTATCTGCGGCTGTTCGGAACGACACTCGGCGGATGCAAACTCGCGGAGGAAGCTCTCGCGGCGCGCGACGCCGGCGACGAGTTCGGCGATGCGCGCCGCTATGTTGTGCTGGCGCGTTTCTTCGCCGAGACCGTCGCCGTTCAGGCCTCAGCGCTGGAGCGCACGGTGATCGACGGCGCGGAAACCATCAACAGCGCCGAGGCCGTCTTGCCGGACTGAAGTCCTGCGGCACCGACAGACTCGATTCCAGAGTGGTTCAGGTCCAGGACTTCGCCTACCGTGGGCCGATACATATCCGCCGGCAGCTTCGGGGAGCACGCCCATGGTCCATCTCCTGGTCAGCGACAACGACGCCATCCGGGTCATCACCCTGCGACGTCCCGAAAAGAAGAACGCAATCACTCGGGCCATGTATCGCGCGATGAGCGACGCCATCGACAGCGCGCAGAACGATCCGGAAATTCGCTGCATCGTCATCACCGGCGACTCCGACGTGTTCACGGCGGGCAACGACCTCGACGATTTTCTGAAAGACGGCGCTTCCGGCGACGGCGCGCCGCACGCTTCCGACGCCGTGAAATTCCTTTACGCGCTGGCGAAAAACACCAAGCCGCTGATCGCGGCGGTGGAGGGTATCGCCATCGGCATCGGCACCACCATGCTGTTTCATTGCGACTGCGTTCTCGCCGGCAACTCGGCGACGTTCTCGACCCCCTTCATCCATCTCGGTCTGGTCCCGGAAGGCGCATCCAGCCTGCTTGCGCCGCAAGCTATCGGATATCAGCGCGCCTTCGCCATGCTGGTCATGGGCCGCGCGTTCAGCGCGGCCGAGGCCCGCGAGGCGGGCTTCGTGAATATCGTGGTCGCGCCGGGCCGCGCCAAAGCCGAGGCCGAAAAGATCGCCCGCGAGATCTGCGCGCTGCCGGCGGAAGCCGTCGCACTTTCGCGCAAGCTTCTGAAGCCGCCGCCGGAGGAATTGATGCGCCGGATCGATCAGGAAGCCCGTCTGTTCGCCGAGCGGCTGCGCTCGGAGGAAGCGATCGCCGCGTTTCAGGCTTTTTTCGCGCGCAAGAAGGGCAAGAAGGAATGACAGCCGGGCCGGTAAGACGCCCGACATACCGTCCTCTGATCCGCCGAAGCGGACTCGGCCTACGGCGCCAGGATCGTGATACCTTTCGGAACCTGGCACAACCCGGTACATTGATTTTCGCCGCCGCGCGATTCCGGCGCGGCGACCGGGATACTGCATGACAACGCTGGTTCTTACGCATACCGCCAGTTTCGATCATCTGACGCCGCCCGGCCACCCGGAGCGGCCGGATCGCATCCGTGTCATCGACGAGGTGCTGGCCGGGGATCGCTTCAAGGATCTGATGCGCGGCGAAGCTCCCGAAGGATCGCTGGATTCCGTCGCTCTCTGCCACAACGAGCATTATATCGGAGAACTCCGGCATCTCTCGCCGGCGGATGGTCTGGTTTATCTCGATAGCGACACCTCGATGTCGCCGGGGACATGGGAGGCGGCGATGCGCGGCGTCGGCGGCGCGATCGCGGCGACCGAAGCCGTCATCGCCCGTAACGCGCGCAACGCGTTCGTCGCCACGCGTCCGCCCGGACATCATGCCGAGACCGGCAGGGCGATGGGCTTCTGCTTTTTCGACCAGGCCGCCATCGCGGCGCGGCACGCCCAGCGCAAGCACGGGATCGACCGCGTGGCGGTGGTCGACTTCGACGTGCATCACGGTAACGGCACGCAGGATATTTTCTGGGCCGACCGATCGGTCATGTACTGTTCGACCCACCAGATGCCGCTGTTTCCCGGCAGCGGCGCCAGCAGCGAACGCGGCGATCACGATACCATCGTCAATGCGCCGTTGGCGTCCGGCGACGGCGGGGCCAAGTTTCGTTCCGCGTTCGAGAACCTCATTCTTCCCCGGCTCGAGAAATTCGCGCCCGAACTGTTGGTTATCTCCGCGGGTTTCGATGCGCACAGTCGCGACCCTTTGGCGACTCTCAATCTGGCCGCGAGCGATTTCGGCTGGGTGACCCGAAAGTTGATGGATATCGCCGATGCGACGGCAGGCGGCCGAATTGTCTCGGTGCTCGAGGGCGGCTATGATCTGAAAGGATTGCAGGAGTCGGTGGCCGCGCATGTCGCCGCATTGATGAGTGCGTGACTTTGACGGGCGCGTGACTTGGTGCCGCGAGGCTCCCGATAAACCTCATAATCCGCCCAGGCAATATCCACCTAAGCAGCCGAGTCCGGAAAACACCTAGATGGCCGAAAATGCCCCTGCCGACGTGAAGACGCTTTCCTTCGAACTCGCGATCGAGGAACTCGAATCGATCGTCAAGCGCCTGGAGGACGGCAAGGTCGCGCTCGAGGAATCGGTCACGATCTATGAGCGTGGAGAAGCGCTGAAACGGCGCTGCGAGGAACTGCTGCGCCGGGCGGAAGCCAGGGTGGAGAAAATCACCACCGACGCGTCCGGCCAGGTTACAGGCACCGAGCCGCTCGACGTTCAGTGAGACCGCGCGCCGGTCAATTGACTAAAAGCCCTTTGAATAGATTATCTTTTTGGCCGTTCCGAGACGGTTCGGAAAGCTGAAGGCCATGCCCTACAGCCCACCCGGGCCCCATTGATATTCCACGCCGCTTTCCAGGAACCCTTGAACCCGCCGCAGAGTCTCCCCTACTCAACAGGAGGCTGCCCGTTGGCTTTGGCGGCGGGTTTGGTGTAAATGCTTCCGGAATGATGCCAACCGGCCCGGCAGGCTGGCGCACAAGCGGAGTAAGCGCTTCAAGCAGCTTGCAAAAATGATTGGACGAAGATCCGATAAAGAGTGACCTATATCACAATTCTCCGCCGGAGCCTCCGTTAAACTTCGGATTCAAGCTTCTCGGTTCGGGAGCTTTCACGGCTCTTGAACGTCTGCTGTGTAACGATACCAGCGTGCGTTCGCCGCTTCCGGATATGCAAAATTGGAAATGTCGCAGTGACCGATTTCAGTAGCACCCCTCTCCTTGACACTATCCGCACGCCCGCCGACCTGCGCAAGCTCAAGGTGGAGCAGGTCCGGCAGGTGGCGGACGAGTTGCGCCTTGAGACCATCGACGCGGTGTCGGTGACGGGGGGGCATTTCGGCGCCGGTCTCGGTGTGGTCGAACTGACCACGGCGATCCACTACATCTTCGATACCCCGCGCGACCGGCTGATCTGGGACGTTGGCCATCAGGCCTATCCGCACAAGATCCTGACCGGCCGGCGCGACCGCATCCGCACGCTGCGCACCGGCGGCGGCCTCTCCGGATTCACCAAGCGCACCGAAAGCGACTACGACCCGTTCGGCGCCGCGCACTCCTCGACATCGATCTCGGCCAGCCTCGGCATGGCGGTGGCGCGCGACCTCTCCGGCGGCAAGAACAACGTCATCGCCGTGATCGGCGACGGCGCGATGTCCGCGGGCATGGCCTATGAGGCGATGAACAACGCCGGCGCGATGAATTCGCGGCTGATCGTCATTCTCAACGACAACGACATGTCGATCGCGCCGCCGGTCGGGGCGATGTCCGCCTATCTGTCGCGGCTATACTCCGGCAAAACCTATCGCTCGCTGCGCGAAGCCGCCAGGCAGCTCGGCAAGCACCTGCCTAAAATGATCGCCGACCGCGCCGAGCGCGTCGAG
>CAZOOO010000029.1:0-20609 GCA_964581435.1 uncultured Hyphomicrobiales bacterium
CGCGCCGGGCCGTGCGGGCGGGCTCAGGGTGCGGTCTAACGGACGCGCCGCGCGGGGCGCGGGGCTGGGGGCCGGCGGCGCCGAGAAGGTCCGGGCGCCGCGCGACCCCCAGCTCTTGCCGCCGCCGATGCGAGCATCAGCCGCAGAAACCGCGAACATCAAGGGGAGCGCCAACGACAGGACGACGGCGAAAGCCTTCATCGCGCCGGACGCCCGCTTAGCCAATTTCATGAGTCGTTCCTTTTTTCTTTTCGGCAGAATCCGTGCCCTTAAAATGGGTAGCTCCGGTCAGAATCAAAGTCTTATCGAGTCACAAAGCTGCGGCTCACCGTCGCGGGAAATTCCGGCAACTGAATCCCGTCATCTCGGTGCCAGGTCGAGAAAGTGCCGCCCTGCTTTGTCTTCGATTTCAACGATCCAGGCATCGGGATCGAATCGAACTTCTCTCGCCAGGCGTTCATCGATCGCCTGCTCGGCGACAGGCTCGGCTGAAGACGGAGCAAACACACGTTCAACGGGACGGCTGTCGTCATATACGGCCTGCGGCGCAGGGGCGTAAAGCATCGCATTGCCGTCGAGCAACGCCAGCTTGACAAAAACGGCGCCAGCCTCATCCGCTCCGCGGCGGCGCACCGCCCCGAAAACGCCCTCGCCCTGGCAACGGCGCAGATAGGCCGAAACCCATATGCTCGATTTCAAACGCATGAGGATGACGATAAGCCGTTCGCGACAGCGGCGCCAGTTCGACCTTCAATTCGCATCGTTTGTCTCTCCACGGCGGCTCTGCTAAAGCAAGGCATAATCCTCAAAAATATCAAGGATCGTCGATGATCCCTCGCTACACCCGCCCGGAAATGGCTTCGATCTGGGAGCCGCAGACCCGTTTCAAGATCTGGTTCGAGATCGAGGCTCACGCCGCAGACGCCCAGGCCGAACTCGGGGTGATCCCGAAAGAAGCGGCCGAGGTCATCTGGGCCAAGGCGAAGAACGCCACTTTCAATGTCGAGCGCATCGACGAGATCGAGCGTGAAACGAAGCACGACGTCATCGCCTTCCTCACTCACCTTGCCGAAATCGTCGGTCCCGAGGCGCGCTTCGTGCATCAGGGCATGACGTCATCGGACGTGCTCGACACCTGCCTCAACGTGCAGCTCACCCGGGCTGCCGATATCCTGATCGCCGATATCGATAAGCTGCTCGGGGCGCTGAAGACCCGCGCGTTCGAACACAAGATGACGCCGACCATCGGCCGCTCGCACGGCATTCACGCCGAACCCGTGACCTTCGGCCTCAAGCTGGCTTACGCCTATGCGGAGTTCTCGCGCGCCAGGGAGCGCCTGACCGCGGCCCGCCGGGAGGTCGCGACCTGCGCGATCTCGGGCGCGGTCGGCACCTTCGCCCAGATCGATCCGCGCGTCGAGGAGCACGTTGCCGGCGCGATGGGATTAATCCCCGAGCCGGTGTCGACGCAGGTGATCCCGCGTGACCGCCACGCGATGTTCTTTGCCACCCTCGGCGTCATCGCCTCGTCGATGGAGCGGCTGGCGATCGAGATCCGCCACCTGCAACGCACCGAGGTTCTGGAGGTCGAGGAGTTCTTCTCCGAAGGCCAGAAGGGTTCGTCGGCGATGCCGCACAAACGCAACCCGGTATTGACCGAGAACATCACGGGGCTGGCTCGCATGGTGCGCGCCTATGTGACGCCGGCCCTTGAGAACGTCGCGCTCTGGCATGAACGTGACATCTCGCACTCCTCGGCCGAACGCATGATCGGCCCGGACGCCACCGCGACGCTCGACTTCGCGCTCAACCGGCTTGCGGGCGTGGTCGACAAACTGCTGGTCTATCCCGTCAACATGCAGAAGAACCTCGATCGCCTCGGCGGGCTGGTACATTCGCAGCGTGTGCTGATCGCGCTCACGCAAAAAGGCGCGAGCCGCGAGGATGCCTACAAGCTGGTTCAACGAAACGCCATGCCGGTGTGGCGCGGCGAAGGCGATTTCCAGACGCTTTTGAAAAATGATGCCGGCGTGACCAAATATCTCACCGAGGCTGAGATCGCCGAGCAGTTCGATCTCAACTATCACCTCAAGCACGTCGATACGATCTTCAGGCGGGTGTTCGGCAGCGCATGAGGGTGCGGCATCTCCGATCGTCAGCGCGGCGGATGTGCCCTGTGCTCGAAGAAGCATGTTCTGTCGTGCCTCTCGCCGCCGCCGCAGGAAACGTCTTGACGCCGGTCCAGACCCGGTTTGTGCATATCGCGAGGTCGGGCCATATCGCTCCCGGCCGCTAACGCCGCGTTAACTCTGACAACTCTAAGGTTCAGTCATACCGATTACCGGCCGATTACCGGTCGACCGGCGGACCGATCTATGGTGTTGGCGCAGAAAATCTCGAACCTACCGATTGAGCGTCGGCGCTTTCAGCGGGTCAAGATTCACCTGCTGGGCCGCTATATGCTGCCGGATCGACGCGAGTTCCCCTGCCAGGTCATCAATATGTCCCCCGGCGGGCTGGCCATGCTGGCGCCCGGTATCGGCAACATCGGTGACCGGATCATCGCCTATCTCGACCACATCGGCCGGATCGAAGGCAAGATCACCCGGATTATCGACAGCGGGTTCGCCATGAATGTCAGCGCGACTCCCCGCAAACGAGACAAGCTGGCGTCACAACTCACCTGGCTCGCCAACCGCGATATCCTCAATCTCCCGGAAGACCGCCGCCACGACCGCATCGTGCCGCGCAACCCGATCGCAATCCTCACACTTGAAGACGGCACGAGAATGACTTGCCGGATCATCGACCTCTCCATGTCCGGGGCCGCGGTTTCCGCCGAAAAATGCCCTCCGCTGCACTCCAGGGTCGCACTCGGCAACGTGCTCGCTCGCGTTATCCGCAACCTGGAAGGAGGCTTCGCGCTCGAGTTCATTCACGAGCAGCATCCCGACACTCTCGAAGATAACGTCACCGCCCGGTAGGCGGCCTCCGTTATCTGCCAATGTAATAAGCGTGTCATAAGCAATTGAAATAACGCCTCCGGTCAAGGGCTCCGGTCAACGGATCTCCGAAAAGAGGCGAAGCAATAATGATAACGAGATTCAACGCAGCGATATGCAGCTTTGGATTGGTTCTCCCTATATTCCATTTTTCTCCGGCCGACGCCCAGGAATTGGATCTGTATGTCGATACAGTTACCAAACAGGTTTACACGGCGCCCGGTAAGAACCGGGTCAAAATGGGTACTTTCCAGCAGGTGCAGAAAAGCTCTGGCCGGCAGGAAAAGAAAAATCCGGGTCAGCCGGCACAGAAGGATTCAAATCAGCAGGCACAGAAGAATTCGGGGCCGGCTTTCGTACACGAACCTCTGCCTGTAAATGCCAAGGTAGAAAAGCACTGGTACGATAGAATCCACATTCGAGGCTATACGCAGTTCCGCTCCAGCACCACTGTGGGTGGAGACAAGGATGCGGTAGCCTACTGGCCTGATAAGTCGGTCGGCGAAGACACCTCATTTTTGATCAGGCGGGCCCGTCTGGTATTTTACGGGGATATTACCGATAATCTCTATCTGTACTTCCAGCCTGACTTTGCCAGTACTCCGTCCGGCTCCAGCACGGGCCATTTCGGTCAGCTAAGGGATGGCTACGCCGATATCTCCTTCGATCAGAAGAAGGAGTTCCGTGTCAGGCTCGGGCAATCAAAAATCCCTTTCAGCTTTGAGAACATGCAATCCAGTCAAAATCGGCTTGCGCTTGACCGCAATGACGGACTGAACTCTTGCTGTCGGGATGAGCGTGACATCGGTGCATTCTTCTACTGGGCCCCGGCTGAAATACGCGAACGGTTCAAAAACCTGGTGGCGAACAATCTGAAGGGATCCGGCGATTATGGCGTGTTCGCCTTCGGCGTCTACAACGGACAGGGCGCCAACCGCGCCGAATTGAATAACGACATGCATATGGTCGCCCGCTTCACCTACCCGTATCAATTCAGCAACGGCCAGATTTTTGAAGCAGGCGTGGAGGCTTTGCACGGGCGCTTCGTTACCTCAAACGGCCCTGTAAACGGAATGACTCCGATCATGAACGCACCCGCGAAAGGATTTATAGACGAGCGTGTCGCGGTGCATGCTGTCCTGTATCCGCAACCCTTCGGGTTGCAGGCGGAATGGAATTGGGGACGGGGGCCTCAGTTAAACGACCTTCAAACGATGATTACTGAAACCCCGCTCACCGGCGGTTACGTTCAGGCGACATACAAAATCGATAGTGGACGCTGGGGAGTCCTGTTCCCGTTCGTCAAATGGCAATACTACGAGGGCGGCCAGAAATTCGAGCGCAACGCCCCGAAAAACAACGTCAATGATTGGGAGTTCGGAGTGGAATGGCAGCTTACGAAAGCAATCGAGCTTACAGCCGTCTATCACATGATGAATCGTACCGATGTCCTGAATGCCCCTTACGAACGATACAGGGCTGATGTCCTGAGATTCCAGGTCCAGTGGAATTACTGATACGCTTCGAGCTACCAGGCATTTCGGGCACTGCTCCGGGCATAAATCGCAGCATCAGGTACTATGCGCTGATGACTGCGAGGCAATTCGAAATGCCTCGCAGTTCGAAATACCTCGATGGCAGGCTCCACTCGACGTTGTCCGAGACGCGAAGCGCGCCGACAATCGCGGAAAGCAGCCTTCGCGCTCGAGCTCATTCATGAGCTATCAGACACTCTCGAAGATAGCGTCACTGCCCGGTAAACGGCCATTCTCGAAAACCTCCGCCTCGCGATGCCCGCCATCCGCTCCGCTCCGGCAGAAAGCTCCGATCTTTTAGGTTAACGGCGGCCGCGTTCCGATGCGAAAACCTCGATTCAATCGGATTTCAATCGTTAATGTCTAAAACTTGAATCACCGGCGATCGCTAAAATTTTAGTCAATTTCAATTCAAGTACTGATTCAATTAGCGGCAAGCTTTACTCGCATTTGCGTCGAATACACTTCGTGTACTTAGCGCCGGCGCAAATTCTTTGTGCGAAATGTGGCCCCAACAAGAAACGGGGGCCACAATGCTCAACAGGGGACAGGGAGTGGGACTGGCGGTCGTGGGCGCCATCCTGTGGGGAATAGCAACGCCGGCGAGCGCCACGGAAGCAGGAAAGCTCTATGCGAGTCTCGGCGAGACCACACGGGCGCCGATCGGCTGGGTTGAGTTCTGCGGCGACAATCCGAAGGAATGCCGCACCGGCGCAACGCAGCCGCGTGATATCGTCTTATCGCCTGACGCCTGGCGCGATCTCCTGAAGGTCAACCGCTGGGTCAACGAAACCGTCAAGCCGATGACGGATAAGGATCACTGGGGCATCGTCGAAAAGTGGTCTCTTCCCACCGACGGCCACGGGGATTGCGAGGACTACGTCCTGCTGAAGCGCAAGATGCTGATCGACGCCGGGTGGCCGCGCGAGGCGCTGCTGGTCACGGTGGTCCGCGACAAGCAGGGCGACGGCCATGCCGTCCTGACCGTTAAAACAGACAAAGGTGAGTTCATTCTCGACAACCAGAACGAGAACGTCCTGGCCTGGACACAAACCGGATACCGCTTCATGAAACGGCAATCGCAAAGCGACCCCGATGTCTGGGTTGCACTGGATGACAACCATCCGGCGGTCGCGACGGCCAGTTCTCGATAAACGACAAGCAACGAGATCCGCGATCCGGTCATACCCCTCCCCGTCCCCAGACCGGCTCGCGCGCGGCCAGCCTTCCCCCAAGAGGCTGGCCGCACCTTTTTGGGAAAGCTTACAAGGCAAGAACCGACCAGTGCGCTGCCGCGTGAAACGGCGATCGCTCGCAGCAGCTCAGCCTTTCAGGCCGAGCAACTCGACATCAAAAATCAGCGTTGCATTGGGCGGAATGACTCCGCCGGCGCCGCGCGCGCCGTAACCGAGTTCCGGCGGAATGATAAGCGTGCGCTTGCCGCCGACCTTCATCGTCGCGACGCCTTCGTCCCAGCCTGCGATCACGCGACGCCTGCCGATCGGAAACTCGAAGGGTTCGTTGCGATCCACCGAACTGTCGAATTTGCTACCCTTCTGCCCGTTCTCATAGAGCCAGCCGGTGTAATGCATGATGCAAATCTGGCCAGGCTGAGGCAAGGGACCATCCCCAACCTTGGTATCCGTGATTTGCAAACCCGATGCTGTTGTCGTCATGGTTTTCTCCGCGGCTTGAGCCGCTGCTGTGGCTGAAGCATCGATCAGAACAATGCCGCCCGACACAATCGCAAGAACAAACGTCAAAACGCCCGCATGTCGAACCGCCCGCATCGCTGTATTCTCCAGCCTGTTACCGGCGTCCATATCTATAGCGTTTTCGAGCGAAGTGGAAACCGGTTCGCGTGAAGAAAACGCGTCAAAACAACAATCTGGAGCTTCGCTTCTGATTCGATCAGAAGCGAAAATGCTCAAGCCAAAGGGACATGCGACGACCACGGCTTTTTGCGGCCGTCAGCGTTGAAGTTTCGCCGAGGTCAGTCGATTCGCTTCAGGCCGTTGCCGAAGCGCAGGCCGTTCGCGGCGTAGAATTTCGCACCGCTTCCCGTCGACTCGATCTCGGAAGGCTTGAGCGCGCGGATCACGCGCGCCGGCGCGCCGACAATGAGGGAGCGCTCCGCGAATTGCTTGCCTTCGGTGACGAGCGCGCCGGCGCCGACGATACAGCCGCGACCGACCCTCGCGCCGTTCATGACGATCGACCCCATGCCGATCAGCGCATCATTTTCAATGGTGCAGCCATGCAGAATAACGTTATGGCCGATCGTGCAGTTGGCACCTATCGTCAGCGGGAATCCCTGGTCGGTATGGCAGGTACAGCCGTCCTGAACGTTGGCCCCCTCTCCGACCTCGATCCACTCGTTATCGCCGCGCAGCACCGCGCCGAACCACACGCTCGCATTCTCGCGCAGGCGAACCCTGCCGATCACCGCGGCGGTTTCGGCGATGAAATAGCGCCCGCTTTCCGGAAGGTCCGGCGCCTGCCCATCGAGTTCGTAAATCGCCATAACAGCCTCCTGCTAGAGCGGGATGAGGAAAAGTGTGCAGCGGTTTTCCGCCCGCATCCCGCGTCTCAAAATATTGGAATCGATCACGTTCATGATCCTGGATCGATTCGATCCAGGATCATCGTGATCTAGAGGCGACAATGCCACGGCGCCGTTCAGGCGAGCAACCCGACCGCCTTCAGCGTCATGACCACGCAGGTACCGGACATCAGGCTCCAGAACCCCGCGATCACGGTCGCCATCATGACGAACTCGAAGCGGCGGCGCTCGATGCGTCGTCCGCGAAGTGTGTTTCGCATGATGATGAAGGGCGCCGCGAAGACCAGGAACGGCACCGCGGCAAACGCCCTGGCGACAACACCCTGTTGCAGCAATCCGAAGCCGGCGGGGCGTTTGACGAACGCCTGATAACCGCTGGCGAGCGCGCCCGCGATGGCGAATCCGATGCACAGGGAAAAGAAGGAATTCAACGCATCCGGCGACATCGAAAAGGGCATCCGTTCATGATTACGGCGTTCCCTCCTTCGCAAAATGCCGCTTGCCTCGCCACCTTATCCTTAAGAAAGGGTTAACGCGACGCACGCGCACCAACCTTGCGCGCCGGCACAGTACGGCTGACCTCGCATGCAAACTCCACATTGCGTGGCATAGTCGCGGCTGATTCGTCCTTTCGGAAATGTCCGTCGCATGGCCCTGCCGTCGTCCGCCCCGCGCCGATCGCGCAGGCCACATAAACCGCGGGACGGTCATCTGATCCCGCTTCTCGCAGCCGCCGTGATCGCGGTGCCCGCGATCACCGCAGTGGCGTATTTGTTATGGCCGACCTGGACTCCCAAAGCGCCCGATAACAATAAGCGGTTGCCGGTCAGCATCGGACAAACCGTGTTCAACGTGCCGGAGGGTGCGTTCCGTGTGAGGGTTCAGAGACATTCGGGACCGCAGGAGCGCATCGATCTGAATTTCCTCTATCCTTCGCTGGCGACGCCGGACGCGCCAAGGCATGTCACCGCCGAGACCGTCGAAGACGGTCCACAGCCGATCGACCGCATCTTCCTGTCGATTGCTGCTCATCACGATTCGCCGTCGCCGGACATCCTCGCGCGGACCATCTATCCGCGTTATCTTGATGCGCCCCACACGCAGCCTCAAGACGGGCTGTCGATACACGCATTCCGCGACGGGACGCCGTATGCGGGCGAGGACCTGTTCATGGCGCAGACGCCCGCGCTGGCCGCGCGATGCACCCGCGAGGCCATGACGCCGGGCATGTGCCTGAGCCAACGCCGGATCGGGAGCGCCGACCTGACGTTCCGCTTTCCACGGCAATGGCTGACAGAGTGGCGCGACGTTGCCGATGCGATGGAGCAGCTCGTACAGCAACTGCACCCGCTGCTGAAATAGAGCCACGCTTCTGACAGGATCAGAAGCACGATTCTCGGTTCTTGATTTGGCGCGTCTTCTTCGCGCGAACCGGAACCCATCCTTAGGGCTCAAGCCCGAGGATACGCTTCGGCTCGAAAACGTACAGCGCGACAGGTTCAGCCGACGTCGGCCAGATCCTCCTCAAGGATAGCCATCTGAAACTGAAACGAGCGGTCGTCGTCCTCGTCATCGACGAATAGCACGCCAATAAACTCCTCGCCGATGTAGACCTCGGCCGAGTCGTCCTTCTTCGGACGCGGCACCACGCGAATCCGGGGATTGCCGAACACGCGCTTGAGATAGGCGTCGAGTTTCCTGACTTCCTGAACGTCCACGGCAGTCTCCGCTATGATCTGAAACTCGCAGGGTTCTAAAGCGAGAAGGTCGATGCCGCTACCGGTTTATTCGGATTTCAGACATCCGAAGAAAACTTTCTGCGGTCAAAGCCCCATTGCATTGAGCATCTGGTTCATCGTGCGCGACGGCTCCGAGCAGCCGGCCGCGCCGACGATCTTGGCCGGGACGCCCGCGACGGTGACGTTGTGCGGCACCGGCTTCACCACGACCGATCCGGCAGCGATGCGCGCGCAATGACCGACCTCGATATTGCCGAGAATTTTCGCGCCCGCGCCGATCAGCACGCCGTGGCGGATCTTCGGATGGCGGTCTTCGTTCTCCTTGCCGGTGCCGCCGAGCGTCACGCCATGCAGGATCGACACGTCATCTTCGATGACGGCGGTTTCACCGACGACGAATCCGGTGGCGTGATCGAGGAAAATGCCGCGGCCGATTTTGGCCGCCGGGTTGATATCCACCTGAAACACCGACGAGGAGCGGCTCTGCAGGTAGCAGGCGAAATCCTTGCGGCCTTTCTGATAAAGCCAGTGCGCGAGACGGTGCGTCTGGATAGACTGGAAGCCCTTGAAATAAAGTAGCGGATCGATGAACCGCGACGTCGCGGGGTCGCGATCATACACCGCCACCAGATCGGCGCGAAACGCGTTACCGATATCGGGATCGTCGCGCAGCGCTTCATCGAAGGTCTGGCGGATCAGGTCGCCCGACAAGGCCGAATGGTCGAGCCGCTCGGCGACGCGATGCACCACCGCAGCCTCGAGGCGATCATGGTGAAGGACGGTCGAATAGATGAAGGACGCCAGCTCGGGTTCGCGGCGAACGATGTCTTCGGCCTCGCTGCGGATGCGATCCCAGATCGGATCGAGCGCAGCGAGTTTCGGATTTTGCAAGTTGACGTGCTGGATCGCCATGGTCGCCTCGGAACCTCAGTCGTCTCGGAGCCTAAAATTCTGCCGGCAGTTTAACATGATGCGAGGTCGTTGTCCTTGCCGTTCAGCGAATATTCATTCGGTCCGCTTAGGGTCTAAGCCCTTGAACGACGGTAACATATCGGGTTCCGGCAGCCCCTTCGCCACCTGGCGGCTCGGCGTCCTCATCCTTCATGTGCCCGTCTCCATCGGACCAATTTACGCCAAACAAATTATGCATTTGCGCCGGACACTCAATAGGCGGAATGGCGCGCCGCGCAACCGGAGGAACACGCATTTCCACCCGAGTCCTCTACAGGCGCACCATGGAAGCACCCTGGGCCTGGATCGTGGCTATCGTCATTCCCGTTCTTCTGCTCGCCCCCGCGATCTGGAACGGCTATCCGCTGCTGGAATATGATACCGGCGGCTATCTGGCGCGATGGTACGAGGGCTTTCTAGAGCCGAGCCGCTCGACGGTGTACGGCATCTATCTTTATTTGGGGAGGAGCTCTTTTTTCTGGCTCAATCTGGCCTGTCAGGCGCTGCTGACGGTGTGGATTCTGCATTTGACCCTGCGCGTGCTCGGCATGGCGCAGCCGTTGCGGCTTCTCGCCATCGCCGTGGTTCTGACCTTGGCTACCGCGCTGCCGTGGCTCGCCAGCATGCTGCTGACCGACATTTTCGCGGGACTGGCCGTGCTCGCGCTATTTGTCCTCGTCGTGCACAACGGCAAGCTCTCGACCATCGAAAAGGTTTCGCTGTTTCTATATACGTCGTTCGCGGCCGCGACCCACACGGCGACATTCGGCGTGCTGTTCGGGCTGTGCTGCACGGGATGGATGCTCAAGCCATGGCTCCGCCGGAGGCTTCCGATCAGCGGCCTGGTCCAGGGCTCCCTGACGCTCATCGTGGGCGCGATCATGTTGCTGGCCGCGAACTACGCATTGTCGGGCCGGCTTGCCTGGACACCGGGAGGCGCCGGGGTATCGTTCGGGCGCATGATGCAGGACGGCATCGTCGCGCGCTACCTCAACGACCACTGCGACAACATCAAGCTGAAGCTCTGCCCCTACCGCAACCAGTTGCCGGCCACGGCCGACGAATTTCTTTGGGGCGCGGACAGCATATTCAACACGCTTGGCCGCTTCGACGGCATGAACGACGAGATGGAATTCATCGCGACCGAAGCACTGGCCGCCTATCCGCTTTGGCAGACCGAAGCGGCGGTCGAAGCGACGGCAGAGCAACTCGTGAGCGTCGATACCGGTGAAGGCACCAGCGGCTGGATTCCGCACACCTATGGCATCATCGAGCGCTATCTGCCGGAGCAGGTGAAGGCCATGCGCGCCGCGCGGCAGCAGCACTGGAGCATCAAGTTCGCGACGATCAACTGGGTTCACGTTCCGGTCGCGCTCGTCTCGATGCTGTTGCTGGCCGCGATCGCCCTGGCGGCGCTGTGGCGACGGCGTCTCGACGACGTCGAGCTTCTCGCCGTGACGGTTTGCGTCGCGCTGCTCGGCAACGCTTTCATCTGCGGCGTGATATCCGGTCCCCACGACCGCTACGGCGCGCGCATCGTCTGGATCGCGACATTCGCGGTGCTGGTCGCGGCGGCGCGATTTCTAGCCGACCGCCGTGGTTCGCCTCACGGACGGCATGACAAAAACTTCAGCACGCCATCCTTGTAGACCTTATCACCCACCGCCCTCATGTGGTCACGGTTCGGAATATCAAGTACCTCCGAGCCTGGGATAATCTTCGCCAGCGACCGCGCGGAGCCTGCGACCTCGTCCTTGCTGCCGACAGCTATCAGCGTCGGCACGCTGATGATTGCGGCTTCCGCTTCCGTCATCAGCCGCCGTGATCCACGCAAGCAGGCCGCCAGCGCGCGACGGTCCGAGCGGGTCTGATCGGCGAATACGCGGAACGTGCGGTCGAACGGATCGGTCACATCGTCGAGCGAAGCCGCTTCCAGCGCCCTTGCCACGCTTTCGCCGGGACCGCCGCCCTCGATCAGGCCGATGCCGAGACCGCCGAAAATGCCGGAGCGCACCCGTTCAGGCCGGGTCTGCGCCACAATTCCCATCATCCTGGCGCCAAGAGAATATCCCATGACGTCCGCGCGCGCGATGGCAAGATGATCCATCAGCGCCGTGATGTCGCTCGCCATCGTGCCGATGTGATAGTCTTCCGGATCGTAGAGCTTGCTGGAATCGCCATGGCCGCGATTGTCGAACGCGATGACCCGGAATCCGTTCTTGCGCAAATCCGACACCCAGGTCGGATACACCCAGTTCACGTTCTTGCTCGACGCGAAGCCGTGCACAAGAATGACGGGATCGCCCTCGCCCTCGTCGAGATAGGAAATTTCAACTTCGCCGTGATGAAAGCTCGGCATCAGCGCTTCCGTGATCAAGATGGAGACAGGATGGCCAGCAACGATCGTAAAACGTTTACGTCGGCGATGGCGCGGCGCACGGAGCGTCTGGCGCTCTGTCGCGGCCTTGATCGACGACAGGAAACCGAACAACGCGAACACCCACATCGCTGAAGGTAGGATGCCGGTTTTCAAGCACAGCTTCTCCGACCAAGGAAGGGCTTCTCAAACGACAGGATTATGTCGAATTTGCATGGTTGACGGGCTGGCAAGATTCTCCAGATCCGGTTCCGTCGAGCGATAGCATTTCCGAGCCAAGCATGTCCTCTCGCCCGTGGATGAGGAATACCGGTTCGCGCGCTACGCTTCTGATAAAATCGGGAGCGAAAATGCTCTAGGAATTCGAAGCGCCGGCCAGTATGGTGCCGCGCGATGTCGTTGCGTATCGGCGCGTCAATATGTCGTAACGGCTTGAGGTGGAAAGCATGTCTGATCACGTCGTTCCCCACTTCCATAACGATTCCGGCGTCGCCGTTATCGAAATCGGCTCGCGGGAATTCATGTGTATCGGAGCCAACCCGCCGTTCGATCATCCGCACGTCTTTCTCGATCTCGGCAACGACGACGAAATCATCTGCCCCTATTGCTCGACGCTGTATCGTTTCGCGGCCGACCTCGGCCCCGGGCAGGCCCGGCCCCCCGAATGCGTGGTGAGGGACAAGGCCGCCTGATCGGGTTGTGCCCCGGTTGCGCACAGTCGTCATCGCCGGCGCCGGAATCGGAGGCCTGACGGCATCGCTTGCGCTGGCGGCAAAGGGTTTTCGTGTCCTCATCATCGAAACGGCCGAACGCCTCGAAGAGGCCGGCGCGGGGCTGCAACTCTCGCCGAACGCAACCCGTATCCTGATCGAACTCGGCCTGCATCAGCGGCTATCCGCCCGCGCGCTCGTGCCGGAAGCCGTCAGCATCATGAGTACGCGGCACGGCGGCGAGATCTGCCGCATCCCGCTTGGCGAGGCAGCCGCGTTGCGCACCGGCGCGCCCTATTGGGTAATGCATCGCGCCGACCTGCAGGCGGCGCTGCTGGAACAGGTTCGCGATCATCCCGACATCGAATTGCGTCTCGGTGCAAGGGTCGAAGACGCAGCCTCGTTCGCCACCGGCGTCAAGGCAACCGGATGCGGCGATGCAACCGGCGTTCAAGACACCGTCTGCGCGCTGATCGGCGCCGACGGCGTATGGTCCGCTTTGCGCGGTCGGCTTTTCCCCGATGCGGCCCCGCTGTTTTCCGGCCTGATCGCGTGGCGCGGGACTGTCGAGGCCGCACAGTTCCCGCGCGACATGACCGCGCCGCGCATACAGCTCTGGATGGGACCGGACGCGCATCTGGTGGCCTATCCGATGTCGGGCGGGGACCGGATCAACCTGGTCGCCGTCGTCCCTGGCGGCTGGACTCAGCCCGGCTGGAACGCTTCCGGAGATGGTGCGGAGATCCAACGCGCGTTCGCGCAAGCGAATTGGCCCGAGCCGGCGCGCTCGATGATCGGCACGGTCGGCCGCTGGCACAAATGGGCGCTGTTCACGATTCCACCAATGGCCGCGTGGCACCATGATACAACGGCCCTGCTCGGCGATGCCGCCCATGCGATGCTGCCGTTCGCCGCGCAGGGTGCGGGCATGGCGATCGAGGACGCCGCGGTTCTGGCGCAGTGCCTCGGTGAAGCCGCGAACGGAAACGCCGAAAGCGCCGCGTCCGCGCTCGCGCGTTATGCCGGGCTGCGGCGAGCACGCGTGGCGCGGGTGCAAGACACCGCGCAACTGAATGGACGAATCTACCATCTCGGGGGCGTCGCCGCCTCGGCGCGCGATCTCGCCATCAGGGCGATGGGCCCGCAGCGTATGCTGGCGCGTCAGGACTGGATCTACAGTTGGCGGCCCTGAAGCGGACGGACTCAAACTCAATAAACGGCCCTGTCGGAACGCCCCGGTGCAACGCAGGCGTCACCTGCGGGGATCGCCTGCGGGCTTCTCCTGCGCCGCGGAAGCCTCGTCACACCTGTTTTTCCGCCACGTTTCATCGGCAAGTTTGGCCGAGGCGCGCGTGGTGATGTAGTCGTTGCGATACGCGACTTCGGCAACGGCGACACCCGCCACGCCCGTATGGGCCTTGTCAATCAGCCTCTGCAACTCCGCTGTGCGGGCCGCCAGATATTTGCGCTGCGCATCGAGTTGCGGACAGTCGTAAAGATCATACGTCGCGGGATCGACGAACGCGCCCGAGACAGCGCTGTCGCCGAGATTGGCGCAACCGCCGAGACCGCCACCCATGGTCAGCAAAGAAACGACCGCGAGCAGCTGCAAACGACGGTCATTCACGGTCAGGTCCGACATTGTTCCCCATTGACGAAGCCGGACCAAGCGCCCGTTAAACTGCGAAAAAGCACCGGCTCGTGACCGCATTGAGGCCGATCGAACGATCAGGCGCGGGCGGCTTGCGCCCACTCGCCCTTGCGGAAAACGGGAACACGACGACCGTCGCCGCTGATGCCGTCGATATCGGTCTCGCCTGACCCGATCATCCAGTCGATGTGAATGAAGCTCTTGTTGCCGCCTTGCGCCGCGATCTGCTCCGGCGACAGCTTCTCGCCATCCACGAAGCACTTCGAATAGCATTGGCCGAGTGCGATGTGGCACGCCGCGTTCTCGTCGAACAATGTGTTATAGAATAACAAGCCGCTTTTCGAAATCGGCGAGGAATGCGGCACCAACGCGACCTCTCCGAGCCGCCGCGCGCCCTCATCCGTATCCAGCACCTTGTTGAGCACGTCGGCGCCGCGCGACGCCCTGGCCTCGACGATGCGACCCTGCTCGAAGCGCACCGCGATCCCCTCGATCAGCGTGCCCTGATACGACAGCGGCTTGGTGCTTCGGACGTGCCCCTCGACCCGCAACGCGTGCGGCGTGGTGAACACCTCCTCGGTCGGAATGTTCGGATTGCAGACGATGCCGTTTTTCGCCGTGGAAGCGCCGCCCACCCACTCATGGCCGTCGGCCAGGCCGACCGTGAGGTCGGTGCCGGGTCCGGAGTAATGCAGGGCATGGAAGCGCCGGCCGTTGAGCCAGTCGGTACGCCGGCGCAAGGCCGCATTGTGCGCGGTCCAGTTCGCGACCGGATCATTGTTGTCGACGCGCGAGGCGGAAAAAATCGCGTCCGCGAGTTTCGCCACCGCGCCGTCCGCACTGTCGTCGGGAAACATCAGTTGTGCCCAGGCCGCGCCCGGATAAGCGACGATATTCCAGTTGACGTCGAAACCGACGATCTTCTGAAGCGCCGGCTGATAGGCCATGGAATTCGCCTTGTTGGCGCGGGCGACTTTCGCGGCATCCTCGCCCGACAGCAGCATCGGATTGTCGCCGACGACGGCGAGCCGCGCCGTGTTTGCCGCGAACGCTTTCGCCATGCCCTCATAGAGCCAGCCGGCGGCGCGGTCGAAACTCTCGTCCGGCCCGAACCTGTAGCGCGACAACGTGACGTCTTCGTCGGAGAAAAACGGCGTCACCAGCCCCGCCCCCGCCTTGTAGGCATGTTCGGCGATCCGCCGCACCAGCGGCAGCGCCACCGCGGGTGCGGTGATCAGAAGATCCTGTCCCGGCGCAAGCCGCAGGCCGACCTTGACCGCGACTTCCGCCAGACGATCCAACTTCACCGGATCGATCGGCGTGACGATATTGCGCTGATGCTGGGTCATGCGATTTATCCTGACGATGAGTTGCTTGGATAGGATCGCAGATTAGCTATCAGGCGTCGTCTTGAAGCGTCCGACCAGACGCTCCCCGTCCCACATTTCCACATGACGGACGCCAACCAATCTCTTTGCGGCTTCGATCGCCTGGGCGTCATCATCGCACACGATGAGTGTGTCGCTCTGGATGTGGCCTTTGTCGTTAAGGATGTAGACTCGATAATCGGTCACCTGTCCTGTCTCCAGATTTTCGCTATCACCGGCGCGCCTGCGGGCGGAGCGGGCCGGCGCCGGTTCACAAAGTGGTGCCCCCAACCCGAGTCGAACGGGTACGTCCCTGACGGGACTACAGATTTTAAGTCTGTTGCGTCTACCAGTTTCGCCATGGGGGCGGTGATTTCAAGTCCCTCGCGCAAACCAGCGCGCTTTTCTTTTCAGACACTTAGTGGGGAAATGCAATGGCGGTATTGCAAAACGGCTCGCGCGTTCTGCAAATGCGTGCACTCGGTGACCGAGAGAATGCAGGAGACACCCCATGACCCCGACCGACGACGTGACCAACCTGGTGGAGCGGTTGCGGCAAGACGCCGAGATGCTCAAGGACGGCTATCAGAGCAACCTCACCGAGCTTTGGCATGGCGTCGTCGTGAAGGATGCCGCAAAGGCCTGCGCGGACGCCGCCGATTTCATCGAATCCCAGGCCCAGGCATTGAGCGACGCCAAGGCGGAATGGGATGCGCTGGATCAATCCCACCGATCGATCGGCGAGCAGCTCGGCCGCGAAGGCAGGCGCCGCAGCGCCGCCGAAACCAGGCTGAAAGAGGCCGAGAAGGTGGTGGAACTGGTCGCGGCGATGCGAATCAACAACTCCGAGCAGATCAGACTGGTGACGCGCGCCCGCGCCTATCTCGCTTCAAAGGTGAAGGAAGAATAAGAATCGCCGCGAGCATTACGCGGCCTTCTTCCGTTGCAGCGCCTCGCGGATCAGCGGCAGGCGGTCGTTGCCGAAATACATATCGGTCTTGTTCAGGAAGATCGTCGGCGATCCGAACGCGCCCCGCGCGATCGCCTCGTCGGTATTGGCCTTGAGTTCGTTCTTGATGCCCTCATCTCCGATGCCGGTCAGAAGCTTCTCGGGATCGATGCCGAGCGACTTGCAAATCTCGGCCAGCACCGGCTCACGCGAGATGTCCTTGTCATCGCGCCAGCAGGCTTCGAACACCGACCTGGCGAACGGCACCATCGCGTCGTTGCCAAGCCAAAGACAGCCGCGCATGGCTTTGACGCTGTTCACCGGAAACACGGTCGGCAGCATCCTGATCGTAAGTCCCGCCAGCCGCGCCCAATCCGCGAGATCTTTCTGCATGTAGCGGGCCTTTGCCGGCACCGGATTTTCCCGCGAGACAGAAACGCCCGGGTTGACGGCATTGAATATTCCGCCGACCATAACCGGCCGCCAAAAAATCTGCTCACCGAACTCTTTCGCCAGAGGCTGGATGTTGTGGAAAGCGAGATAGGTCCAGGGACTGGAACAATCGAAGAAGAATTCGATCATGGGCCTGCTTCCTTTAATTTGTACGTCGCGGCTTGGCCCGGCGACCCATGGCTTGTCAACCTTGACTCAGGACGAACATGGCGATCAGGATTTCGATATCGCAATGTCGATCATTGGACGCACCCGTCGCACTTTTATGTAGCATCATGCGATGCCTGCAATGCGCGCGCGGCGGATCACAGCGTGACCTGAACTCCTTTGAAACAGGACGCGCGTTTTATTTCCCTGTCGCACGCGGGAACGGCGAAGATTTTCTACGCCGCGCCGTCACGCAATGGCGGGGCGAAGGCAAGGTCGAGATCCCACGGGAAATAAATCCAGGTGTCCTGCGAAACCTCGGTGATGAACGTATCGACCAGCGGCTTGCCGAGCGGCTTGGCGTAGACGGTGGCGAAATGCGCATCCGGAATCATGCTGCGCACCGCTCGCGCGGTGGCGCCGGTATCGACAAGATCGTCGACAATCAGAAGATTCTTGCCGGACCCGCCGCCGAGCTTCGCGGTCGCATCGGAAATGCCTTTCAGCACCTTCATTTCGCTTTTCTGGAGATGATCGTAGCTCGCGATGCACACTGTGTCGATCACGCGGACGCCAAGTTCGCGCGCCACGATCGCCGCGGGAACGAGACCGCCACGGGTGATCGCAACCACCGCATGGAACGGTCCGGTCTCGTTCAGCCGCCAGCTCAGCGCGCGGCAGTCGCGATGGAACTGGTCCCAGGACACCGGAAAGGCTTTGTCGGGTGTTTTGTTAGCGGTCACTTGGTGGGTTTCCGTCACAAGCGTTTCTTATAGCGTTTCGAGCGAAGCATGGTCTCGGGCTCGCGCCCAGAGGATAGACACCGGACCACGTGAAGAAAACGCGTCAAAACCGAAATCATGGAACCACGCTTCTGAATTTTCCGGAAAGCGGAAAGGCGCCGGCAACGAGCAGATCAGAATTCCCGCTCGTCATCTCTGGAATTTTCTGTTTTGAGAGCGAGCACATCGGCCGGACCAGCGAACGGCCGTTTACTGCGGCACTTTGAGCGCCGCCAGCATCGCTTTCACCGCGTCCATTGCCGCCGTCAGCTTGGCCTGATCGCGGGATCGCACGACAAGGCTCGTATTCGGCTTGCCGTTCTCGTCGAGGAAGGGATAGCTGCCGATGGCGGTGTCCGGATGCGCCTCGGCGATCTCGCGCAGCGGCGTGCCGATGTCACCTTCGCGGCAGTTGCCGCGCACCGATTGCGACAGCATCCGCTCGCTTACCCGCAGCGTCGGCGCGACGATATCCATCATCGCCTGCATGATCGACGGCACACCAGCCATGACGATGACATTATCGATCCTGAAGCCGGGCGCCAGAATGGTTGCGCTCTGAATCGGTTCTGCGCCCCGGGGAATGCGCGCCATCCGCAACCGCGCTTCATTCAACTCGCCGGGGTTCTGGTAGCGCTCCTTGAAACGCGCCACCACCTCGGGATGATAATCGATGCCGACGCCCAGGGCTTTTGCGATACTGTCGGCGGTGACATCGTCATGCGTGGGACCGATGCCTCCGGTCGTGAAGACGTAGGTGTAACGCGCGCGAAGCGCGTTCAACGCCGCGACGATGTCGGACTCGTCGTCGGCGACGATGCGCACCTCCTTGAGATCGATTCCGATATTCGTCAGGTATTCCGCAATGAATCCGATGTTTTTGTCCTTGGTCCGGCCGGACAGGATTTCGTCTCCGATCACCAGAACGCCTGCGGTGACAATATCACCCATCGCCTCTCCTCGCCGTCAGCGGGCGCTTCGCCCTGGCCGTGCGGCGCGCATTCGCGATCATCACATGACGCGCAGCCGCGCCAGCGTCAAGACTCACATGACCGGTGGCAGCAAGAGCCGACGGCGCTCCATCGTCAGAGGGTCCTCAATGCAGACGGAACACACCATCCACCGCACGCAATTCAGCAGGCTTGATCAGCTTCGAATGCGCGACCGTCACCGAAACCAGCGGTCCGTCGAGCTGCTTCTCCCAGAAGGCGAGGAAGTCGCACAGCGCCGGGAATTTCGGAAACATGTCGTAATTCTGCCAGACGTAGCTCTGCAACAGCCATTGCCGATCGGGGCGGCGATACAGGATTTCCGCCGTCGTGAGACCATAGCCGAGCACCTGCTTGTGGAAATCATCCGAAACGCCAAGGGACCGCACGTCATGCTTCGAGACCATCTCTAACCTCCTTGAAGAAGGCTGCGCCACCTAAAGTGAGGGGCTAGTTCCCAGATAGCGCTCAATGCCTCCATGGACCCGCCTTCGGAACCGTTGTCCGGGAGTCGTCATCCTTCAGCGGGCCGTTCATAGAATGTGACGTGCGCCGCCCCGACCACAAGTCTGAAAGCAAAATAATGTGTTGATTAATCAAGTTCTGGCAGCGACTTACCGCGCCTGCTAACATAAGTCCCGCCTTGGCATCGGATGGGCAAACCAGGCTGGCAGTCTCCATTTTTTGATTGCTTAAAAAATTCGTCTCTGACCCTTGTCCGTATCTTGCACGCGGCTTATGTCCTGTCCGGTCATGCTGGCACTCGCCGATGCTGACTGCCAGAATTCGGAACATCCCAGATTTTCAATATCTTAGGAGGACTGCATGAAATTCCGTCCGCTTCACGACCGCGTCGTGGTCAAGCGCATCGACGCTGAAGAGAAGACCGCAGGCGGCATTATCATTCCCGATACGGCCAAGGAAAAGCCTTCGCAGGGCGAGGTCGTGGCCGTTGGCCCCGGCGGACGCGACGAAACCGGCAAGCTCACCCCTATCGATGTCCAGGTCGGCGACAAGGTGCTGTTTGGCAAGTGGTCCGGCACCGAGGTGAAGATCGACGGCCAGGATCTCCTCATCATGAAGGAGTCGGACATCATGGGCGTGCTTACCGATGCCGCGCCCGCCAAGAAGAAGGCGGCCTGAGCGCCATTCCCTGCAAGAACACTCAAAGGAACAACTCGACATGTCAGCCAAAGATGTCAAATTCGGCGTCGACGCCCGCGACAAGATGCTGCGCGGCGTGGACATTCTCGCCAACGCCGTGAGGGTGACGCTGGGTCCGAAGGGCCGCAACGTGGTGCTCGAAAAATCGTTCGGCGCGCCCCGCATCACCAAGGACGGCGTCACCGTCGCCAAGGAAATCGAGCTTGACGACAAGTTCGAGAACATGGGCG
>CAZOOO010000030.1:0-20589 GCA_964581435.1 uncultured Hyphomicrobiales bacterium
AGCACTACCTTGACATGGTAGGGGTCACAGGTTCGATCCCTGTCGCGCCCACCATTTATGTAACGAATTCAAAGAATTAGTTAGGTAATAATTACCATGTCGCTTTGCCCGTTCTCTGGGTAAGCAAGAGGTAAGCACCGGGCGCAGGAAGAAGTCTAATGCGCCGAACCGTGAAAAAGCTTGCTCGCATTTTTTTCGGCGAAGCGACTCTTCCGATTGCTCAACATCCAAAATGGTTTTGGTGGTTCGTCGGCGGCACAACCATCCTTTTTGTCGCCAACCTCCTTGTGAGCATCCACTATCTTGCGGAATATTTTCCGCTACTTCGTTTCCTAACCGGAGAGCGCCTCGCCACAGCTGCAGGCTCGTTCGCTGGCACCGTCATAGGCGCTTGGTTAGCATTCCTGTTTGCGTCCAGGTCACGGAAACTGGTGCGAGAGGACGAGGAGGTTGCAGCAGGCAATCTCGCGTTATTTGCGTTGTCGTGCATGTTGAATGCGACTTGGCAGTATCAAAAGGAAATAACGGGACCGTTCCGACTACGGCACGACGCCTGGCTCAACCTACCAGCCTCAGCGCCCTTGAATGAGACTTTTGATTTGGATCGGAAAAGTCTCGGCTTTATTGCCAGCGAAGAGCCCAGCGTTTTTCAAGCAATCGTTTTGGAGGAGGCTCGATATCAACTATTGACGTATTCTGCGAAGTATCACCGGGATCTAATCTTAAACAAAGTCTGGCCAGTTATGGCCCAGCACTATGAAATCGGCGATCAAAAGCTTGAAGCTGAACTCCGCAAGACACTTGGTCCCGCATTAGTGCGGGACCTGGAAGTTACCACGCAGGCGCTCATCGAGCATACCGACGAGAATGTGGAATCGCTACCGCCCGCATTCAAAGAGCTTCGATCTGCTTTGAAACGCCGCTACCCAAACCGCAAGTTCTTAGACTTCAAATTAGCCGCTGGCTAAGCGGCGACGGCCGCGATCTTCGCAGCAGCGAAGTCTGCCTCAATGACATCCGCGATAGCATCGCCCAGCGCGCGGGCCGCAACGATCGCTTTCGCCATCTTGTCCCTATCTAAATCCTCCAGATCGGCAAGAATTCCCCATGCGTTAAATTCGAGATCAAGCAGATCGCGGTTGATGGTCTGCATCGTTTTGGTCCTTTTATCGGCGGCACGATCGCCGCTAAAAAGAATCCTCTCACCGATCGAACCTGTTTGCAAGATATAAGTTATTGATTTTGTTGTGATTTTAACAACATCATGTTGCGATAATCACAACATGATGCGGAAATCGCAACAACACGTTGCGTCGAACGCAACAAGATGTTGCGATTATCGCAATGAGCAGTGGTGCAATCCACGTAGTCAGGGGAGCGCGTGGGATGAAGTGGAGCGCATTGAATTATGCTGAGGCGGCGCTGGCAGTATTTGCCCTGCTATTCGGGAGCCTCATTTACGAGCGGCAGTTCGATTCGGAAGGCCTTTCGAATATCTTCATCAATGTCGCGATCATTGCATTGGTGGCTTCTCCGATCGCAATTAACCGCTTCTTTCTGGCGACCAGCTTAAGCACGAGATCAAGGCGAGCCGTCGTTGGAGGATATGCAGCTTGCTGCATCGTCGCAACGATCGCGCTCAGTGGTGGGTACGCGAGCGCTTACGTATTCGTGCCGATCATCTGCGCGATATCGCTACCGCTTCTACATCGACTGTCGAACAATCCGCGTGAGTTCTCCCCTCGTTTTTGAGATCGGCAGCGCGGAAAAAGCCGTCAGTTTAGGCGGGGCTAGCGAGTCCGTGACTGATTCCCAACCCGACCGTACTACCCCGTAACGCGAATAACACGCTTCCCGTGCATAATGCTTAGGAGGGTCGCGACCGAATCCTGCAAGTCCGTTGTGGCCCCATTGGCGTCGTAATTCCATTGGGTGACCCAATTCGACAACGCCCAGGTCGGCTCGTTCTGAGCCGCGTTGTAGTAACCGGAGAAATGGTTTCGGAATTTGTATCCGAGCGTCCCATCGACGCGGCCCAGCCTCGATGTTGCCGTCCCCCATGTTCCGACCACCTCTAGCCACAAGCGGGTGTCCGCCGCGCAGAAAAGCCAAGCTCCAGCCGCGTCGTAAGTTTCGGTCGGGTTATCCATCTGCATGTGAAGATGGCCGTTATCGACATAGAATACGCGAGGAGTAGCCGAATTAGCGGGAGGCTCGGTCGCACCATTGGGCGCGTAAAGCAGAACGGCTACTCTCTCGTCGTCAGGGCCGCCTGTCTCCCCGTAGTTCGCGAAAATGTTCCCGCGAATGTCGCTCGTCTTGCTGATCGAAAGAGCGATCGAATTCTTAATCTGCGTCCAGAACGTGTTTTTCGTGACGCTACCGCAAAAATTTCTTCCGAAAATTCCGTAATTCCCACCCTGCACGTTGTTACCAGTGACGAGCGACTTCCAGAGCCGGTCGAGATACATCGCTCCATCGGTGCAATTTTCAAAGAAATTGCCGCTGATGACATATCCTTCTGACCAGATGTTCCGCCCATCAACATTAGAACTCTCGATGATGCCGATGCCGGTCGCGCAATTCTTGAATTGATTGGCGCTCCACACCCCGCCGCGTCGAATGAAGCGCGGGTGTTGATCCCAATTGGTCGAGGAAAAGGAGCCTCCCGAAGTGTGAGCGGCCTTGCAAACCCATGCGATCGAAACGGCTCGCACCACGTCGCCGACTTCATAGGCCGTACTCGCCTGCCACGGCTTGCCGTAGTTGAAGCCGGCAAGGTTTTCATACTGCATTTTATATCCGGACTGGCGCGCGCCCTCGAACACGTTGCCGACGATGTCGTGGCCGTCGCTGTCGGTGTCATAGACGTGATGCTGACCGGGCGTCTCCCCGAAGTAATTCCCATGCAAGATGATAGCGGCGTTTAAGATGGTACGGATCCCGAACGAGTGCCACTTGATGCTTGAGTTGCAGATATCGAGCGTCTGCCGCCACGCGGTCGTTACCGCCGGATCGTAGTAAAGGCCGGGAATGTTGTCGATCTTCGGGATATGATAGATCGCGGCATCTTCGCCGTTGCCTTGATGGCCGTCTCCGACCGGGTTGTTGTAAACGGGTCCGAGCCCGACGAGATCAAGATCGCGGCCCTTGAGGTGAAGGACACCACTGCAATGAATGTCCCGGCCGGCGTGATTGCGTGTCGTCACGCGCGCCAGGTTAAGCTCTTGCAGATTTTCGGCATAGATCGCGGCGACCGCGTTTCCTGACGACGTGTTGAAGTCGATTTCATCGGGCGTTTCACTATGGTCGATCTGCTGTTCTGCGTAGCCGACGAACGTGATCCCCGTCACCTTGACCTTGCCGGTGCCGACGAACTTGAACGTCTTCGACAGGCGGGAATGCTGGTAGACTTCGCTATCGTTGCCCTTGATCCAGATGGATGTGAAGTTCGTAAACGTCTGGCTGTCGGAGGCGGTTGCGGTCCCGAGCAGCATCAGGTCGTGATCGATCTGGACCTTGATCTTGCCGCCGCGCGCGTTGGCAACCGACACCAAGGCAACCCAAGCCGCCGTATCCCCGGCGGCATCGACGCCGGTGCGCCCGAACATCTCGGGCCTGAGCGGCTGCGCGTCGTTGACGTACCAGGTGCCGTTGGCGTTCTGAAACGCCGCACCCGCGGCTAACCCGGGATCGGACGAAACCTTGCGCCACTTCGCGCCTGATCCTCTCTGAAACGATCCGTCAAAATAGGACACGTCGTAGTAATCAGGATCAGACACCGGCTCGTCGGCGATAGCCAGCGCCAACGTAGCCTTCGGAGAGGTGACCGAAGCTGCGGCCGCAAGAGCCTGGTCGCGGGCATCCCTCGTCGCGTCGAGCGCAACATTGCTCGCGACTAGATTAGCCTTGACCGCGAGGACATCATTCGCGAGTTCGTCAGGATCATAATCATCAGAAGACACGGGGACTAAGACTGCGCGCGACATGCGCTCAGCAAGCTGTTGGTCACGCATCACGCTAAGGTCAAAAGACTCCTCAACCGTCTCCGCGAAGTAAGCGCCCTGATTTTCTAGGTCAACCTCTTGAACAAATGGCACATCGCGCACAATCGTGATTTTGGTTCCGGCCGCTGGGGCAACCGCCATCACAACTTCACCGCCAGCGCTATTACCAATGCCGTTGACGCTGTAATCTGTTCCAAGAACTAATGTCGTCTCGACCCCAGATACCGTGCGGACTACCCGAATATGGGCCGCGTTGATAGCGCGGAAGTCAAAGCCAAAATTTACCGTTGATCCGTTTCCGTTGTAGGGACCGGAACGGTAGCTTTCGCTGGGAACCGTCATCGTTGCTGATCTCCATTGTTTCGCAACGATTACGTCTCGGATAGTTACTTCCTAAACCCGGCAAATCACTGAACCCTGCCAGCCTCAGCAGCCGCGCGCGCCTCACGTTCAATCGCAACTGCGTTGTATGCCTGACAGAACAGCAAAGTGGCGATCTCGCGATACCACATCGCGAATGTCTGCATCTCCACATGCTCGGCCACCATCATCGCGGCGTGAGCGAGCGTCATGGCGTCGTCGAAGCTGATCGTGCTGGCGCTTCGGGCTTCCGTTAGGCGGTTCTGGAAATCTCGTTCGTATGACGGGCCGGCCAAGGAAACTTCAAGCCACTCCCGCGCGCGTTTCATCATCGCGTCCGAAGGCTGGTCATACCGTGAAATTGTCGCGCTGCTGCTCACTGCACTGCCTCTTTCAGTTTCGGAACGGTCATCCGGTCAATGAGCCATCGCCAATATGGAAGGCTCGCATAGGGTGTTATCCGGCGAACGGTTGCAACGTCACCAGGCGCGATCGGACGGCCCTCACCGCCGGCAACGCGATTGAGGTTCGCCAGGCCGAGCGACAACAGTCCGACTGTATCCGTCGCGAGCCCGAACGTGGGGCCAAGAAAACCGCCGACAGCCGAGCGTGTAGCATAACGGCTCGCGGGCTGGCGCTGGCTCGCGTTCGGAAACGCCGCAGCGGCTCCGGTGTAGAGACCTGGCGCGCCGGCCTTCTCAAGTGCGTTGTTGATCTCAAACGCCACCGCGAAAATTCCGGATCGGTCGATACCTTCCGCGATCCACGTTCCGGGATTGTCAGATATTGGCCTCCCGCTCTCGATCTGTTTGAGCGCATAAACGAACGCCCCGATCGTAGCCATACCGGCAACGCCGCCGACCATCCGCGTCGGCCCTTCCTGCAACCCACGCAAGAGAACGCGCTGGTTGGTCGCCAGTGCGAAGCTCTTAAACTGTATCAGCGCGCGTCCTGCCGGCGTGTTGGCGAATAGCGGCACATCGCCGACGCCCTTGGTCACGATGATGCTATCAACATCCTTGTTGATCGCAGCACGATAGGCGCGCCGAATGAAATCCGCCGCCGGTTCATCGCCCCAGGCTTGCGAGTTGGCGACGCGAACACCATCCAGTGTGTCGCCATGGTCCCGGAACAGCACGCCTAGGCGTTCCGCGTAGTCCTTACCGAGCCCTAGAAATCCCATATAAGCCCGCTCGGCATCCGGCAATGCGTCGAATCCGTTGCTCGCGGCGATCTCCGCATTCTGGAGAATGCGGTTTTGCACCATGGTCGAAGCGATACCTTTATGAAAATCGTTCCAGTGAAGGAGCCCGGTCATCTTTGTGAACCCGGCCGCCGCGTTCTCAAGAAACCGTTCGAATGGCGAACTGCGCGCGTAGGGGTCCGTGATCTCGGCCAGCGTCGCCATGCGCGAGGCCAGCCATTTCTCAGAGATCGCGCCGGCAAGGCTCGCCTCCTGTCGGGACATCTTCACCGCCCGCATGTTGCGCACCATCGGCGCGATGCCGTCGTTCATGTAGGATGAAAGCCCGTGCACCATCGCAGGCCGTACCGCGTCTGTTTCTGCGATGCGGGCAACTGCCGTCGCGTCACCCGATACCGCATCGAGCGCGAGGTCGCGTTCCTCCGCTTCTCGTTCCGCAATCTCCGCTCGCGCTCGAATGATATTGTTTACGATCTGCTCGACGTTGAGCACGGGTTTGACGGCCTCGCTGGCACCCGTTATCTGTTCGGTCATGCTGCCACTCCCGCCCAGGAACTCGTTGCAAATTCCGCAACAGTCTTGCGGCCTTCAATGCTGGGCTCGATAACCAGCGTGTCAAGCGTAGCGGCCTGAGCGGTGATTATGGCGATGTTGTCGGAGACGACGCTCATAGCGAATTCCTTTCATTCTGCGGTTGGATCGTAATCGACGGATGCGGACCCGCTTGATGGCGCTGGCGGGCTCGGCGATGCTGGCGGGAGCCAATCGCAATGACCGGCGGACGGTGAAGGCGCGACCTTTTTGGGACGCTCGCCATCGGAAGTGGACACTTCCGCGCTGGATGCCTGCACTCGCTCAATAAAATGATCGCAACACGCCGCTCGAACCCTCTCGCTATACGGGCCAAGGTGGCGCGCGAGGTGATCGAGGGCCTTCCGCTTCGAATCCATTCTGATTTTCGGGGCATAGCTTGTCCCCAGGCCGACGACGATGCGGTGGAGCGCGACGCGCGAGATTTCCGACAACACGTCGTCCGCTCGAATGTTGATCCGCCGAGCGCGCTCATCCATCCCCAATTGAATGGCCGCGCGAACCTCAGGGTTCTTCATGAGGCGCGGACCCTGAACGTTCGCTGTCTTACGAGAATAGCCAGACCTAATCGCCGCGCGCGTAGCACACAAGTCAACCAGAAATTCCTCGGCAAAACGCTTGCGCCTTGGTGTAAGCAATTTCGACCTCAACTTTTGCCATTCTGCTAAACCGAACTTTCGCGAACAGTCGTGGGCGCTGAATGGTTGCCGCAAAAAGCGACGAATTCTGAAACCCGTCTTTTCCCGATCAGCGCAACGAACTTTCGCGAACCGGCGCGCGCGTTTAATCGCCTGCCATCGAATGACGATCAGGCGCGCGGACGGATCAGGCCGGCAGTGAGGGCGTGTGAGGATTGAGGGTGTTCAGCGGGCGCTCTGCCGGTCGGCGGCGCGGCAGGTGTCGCTATGCAGACGTTGGGACAATGTGCAATCGTTGATGCTCAGAAATTTGAAAATGGAGCAGATTCGGTGGCTCAAATCGTTTTCGCCGTATATGACCCGCCTGAGAAGGGGATGCCCTTCCTGGCTGTACGCATCACTGGGGTAAAAACTCAACTTAAGAAAGTCACCGCGATTGCGGCCAAAACCCGCGCTGATGCCGAGAAAATAGCTGCGGAATTAGAAAGAGACTTCATCGATCCAGATTGGCGCGATCGCGAACGTCTCCGCGCCGCTTACGGAACCGGAACTGTAGACAACAACTAGCTGGGCTATGTGGTTTCGTGGTTTTATGTGGTTTCGCGTGACCACCTTCCAGAAACTGTCAATATACACGCTTATATAGTCGGACAATTTCCCGCGTAGGGCTGTAAAAAACCACAAGAAACCACGAAACCACACGATCAGGAGATTTGAGAATGGCCGGGAAACCGAAGAAGCGAACGCAAGTTGCAGTCCGTGGGGAAAGAGGCATCAGGGGAAAGAAGATATCGACCGGTCAGGGCTGGCGGTTGGTTAAGGTGCGCGGGAACAAGCAGTTCGTCGCGTCGATCCTTAAGACGCTTAAGGTCGGCGATGACACGATCGCCATTGTCCGGCTTCGAAAATATTCAAGTTGAGACGCGCCCCGCGTTGGCCGGTCGCCTACCAGCCCGTTTCTTCTGGACCGCAAACCTTCCAAACCGCACCATGCGCCCGATCGTTTGAGACTTGCTCGATCCATCGGCCGCCGACGACTGTTTTAGAGAATCGCAGCAGATACCGTCCGAACTTCTTCGACGAGAACACACCGCCGCGACCGATGAAGGTTTCGAGAGTTTCCCGCAACGATGCGTCACTCGCGACCTTTGCCCCGATCTCCCGAGAGGTGAATGGGCCTACCGGCATAGCGGCGATGGTTTCCGCAAGTTCGGCCTTTTCAGGATCGTCGGCGCGTTGCACTTCGATGTCGCCGCGACAATCTCCCATGCCCAGCCAGATCAGCGACGAACGAACAGTATCGCTCCAGGCTTCAAATGATCCCATCGGCGAAGCGCGATCGGGGGAACCGGCAAGCAAGTGAGCGCGGATGACGGTTAGCGCCGCAGCAACCAGGTCGGCACGTTTGCGCAGAGCGAGGCTGATCGCATCAAAGTCGAATGACCGCTCCTCGGGCCGCTCCAATTTGGCATCAAGCCGGATGCGGATCGTCCGGCGGTTGAGGTCGCCATAGATCGACAGGTTGTTTCCGGTGGCGCAGATGAGGCTTGTCGATGGAACTCGGACGTTCTTTGACGCGCCAAGCACACGCACCTGAACCTCGTCCTGTGTGAGCATTTGACACAACCGATCACTTCGCAAGATGTGCGTGACATTATCGATGCTGATAATTTGATCGCCGGCAAGTGCCGTTGAGCTGATCCGTTTATCAAGCTCCGCTTCATCAGGCGTCGGCGTTACTACGGCGGCTTGGCGACCAGTTGACATGATCGCCGCGATGTCGATCGTCAGGCTCTTGCCGGTCCCTGCTGCCGGTGCGGTCACCGCGAACATCGGAGCCGTCTTGAGGCAGGGACGCATAACGCTGGTGATGAGCAAGGCTATTGCTGCCGCGCGGTCGCTATTGTCCACGAATGGCAACTTGTCGATGGGCTCTACCAGAACGTCCAGCGCGGCCAGTGCATCACGCTTCGTCGGCTTTTCTGGTACTTGCCGCCAAAGCCGGTCGCCTACTAACAGAAGCCCCGTCTTCATGTCATAGCCGGGCTTGTTGATGATCGACCCGTCCGGACGAAAGGTCGGCGCGGATATGATCGCCCGGAGGCGCGGCACGGTCCAGCCGAGGCCCTTTCTCGCCAGGATCATTCGAGCGACTTCTGGCGGACAATCGCACGGCACGAAATCTTTGGCCCGACCATCATACTTCAAAAAATTGGCGTGGCGGGTCAGCGTCTCGATGATCGCGGCTTCGGAAAGCGTTGAAATGACTATCGAACCGTCCGGCCGAACGACATTTTCGCTTTGCTTCGCAACAGTCAGCGTTTGGGATGGAGTGCGGTGAGAGATCGCTCGCACGAGATCTTCACCGCGCGCATAGATTTCTATGGCCGGGTCGGACAGGACGCCGATTGCCTGATCCACCGCCTCATGGATGTGCCCTTTAACGATAGGAATTCGCGGCGCGGTCAGCTTATCGCCGGCCGCGACGGCAGGATGCCCGGCGGCCGATCTTAGCGCGAGCGAGGCCGGCGGATCGGGATCAAGCACAGCGATGCCTAAGAAATCTCCGGCGGCGCGCTAACCGGTCGCGGCGATAGGCGTCATAGCGCCGAGCTACTTCGTCCTGGATACCGAGACGTTGGGTGACTCTAAGAACAAGCTGCTGCGTTTTCTCGTCTTCGCACACGTGATCTGATCCACCTGAATAAAGGTGGTGCTGGCTCCTAAATTTGATACGCAGCGGATTGTTGAAGTCCTTAAGTGTAAGAACCTGAATGGAGCCATCACTCAGTTTTCGACACAATGGATGATAACGGCGGTCGAAGATAACGAACGATCCGTCAGCCTCGGTCCACCACCCCGCCGGAAAGAAAACCCATCGATAGACGCGGTGAAGACCGCGCGCGGCGTAGGTAATCCGTGGATCGATATCGATGGCGTCGAATGGATCAAGATATTCGATTGCGAAATCGTCGCGGGCATGCGCGTTCATAGTAGCTCTCACGTGTTGCGGAGAGCGGGCCGATGATATAAAAGACGCACTGTCTTACGGTGCTGTCGAAAATCATGACCCGCCCGGTTCATTTCTCGGAATGAGCCGGGCGTTTTGCTGCCCGGCAGGCGGATCATGCTGCCTGAGTGGCAGCGACGCTGGTTGATGCCAGAGGCTTAGAAATGATGCTGTTTGCCCAACGGTCCAATTCCACAACATCATAAACGACGCGGCGAAGCCCGGCTTTTCGGAAAGTGGGGCCACCACCGATGCACGCTAATTTGTTGAGCGTGCCCACCGTGCGACGAATACCGTGACGCTCCAAAAGATATTCGGAAGCCTCAGCACGGTTGAGGCGCGGCGGGAGGCATTCAAGGTTGAGCATGTTGGTTCCTTTACCAGTTATTGCCGGTAAAAGTATCCATCATTATGCACGGTTCACTGAATTGGGTTCGGTGAACTATTTGCGCCCGAGCAGTTTCGCGACGTTCGATAGGCCAAGGAGTATTTCCGGCCCCGTCTGCCCTGCCATCCGCTCGCGCTCCCTCTCATAATCTTCAATCAGGGCCACGTACCGCTGGCGATCCGCTAACGGCTTGGCACGAGCGGACATGACGTGTTTTCGCTTGCTGGCTAATGCTCCGGCCGGAATTGCTAGATCATCCGCGACACGATTGAGCGCATCGCTAACACCAAGCTCTCGCAACCGGTCAATCGCAGCCAGGGCCATAGCATCGAACCCGGCTTCAGCTGGCGGCGGCTCCTTTCCTCCGGCTTTCTGCCCATCCGGCAGACGAAGCAGTGCGTCTACACGGCCGAATTCCAGCCCTTCCAGCGCGCTTAGCAGGTCCAGCGCGGGCGCGACATACTCACCTCGATCCGTCGCATCACGAATGGCGGCCTGTAGCCAAAACCGAGCGGCCAGCCGCCTGTCTCCTGCGGTTTGGGGTACGGTCTCAAAAATGCGGTTGGGATACTTCGTCATGCGCGGACCTTCTTCGCTGGCAGATCGACAACGACACCCTGCCGAGCCTCGCCCATCAACCGCGCAACCTCACCGGCCACCTTGTCGGCAGCAGCGATCAGAACAGCGTCCACGCGCCCGACATAACCAGCAGTCACGCCGCCAGCGGCGTGGCCAAGCAGGGCGGCTACCGTGGGGAGCGTGAAACCGAGCGTGTCAGCAATCGTCGCAAAACCATGTCTCAGGCCATGCAAAGTCAGGTCAGACAGCGCGGCGCGATCATCGGCCTCAAGTTTCGTATTTCCAATGATCCGCCCGTAGGCTTTCGGCAGTCCGCCAAAGGCAGCATGTTCCTTTCGTTCTGCCGGAAATACGAACTCGCCGTCCTCTCCGCGTGACTTGATTAATCGAAGGAGATCGGCGGCAACGCGCCCGAGCGGGCGAAGGCTTTCACCTGTCTTGCTGTCGGACAGGTGCAGGACTCGATTGCGAAGATCAACTGCGGACCAGCGCAGTTCAATAGCCTCGGAGCGACGCAGGCCGGTGAGTGCCGCGAGCTTGACGGCCTCGCTCGCTTGCCACGCGATCCCAGCATCCTCAGCCTTTGCTAACGCGCGCCCGAGCGCGGCATATTTCACCGGCAGGTTTGCGACCTTGCGTTTATCGTCGGCCGGCATTCGAACGCCAAGTGCGGCATTGTCGGAGACGATCCCGGTTCGAACAGCATAGCTCAGGATGCCTTGCAGGAGGCCGACCGTTCTCTTTGCAGCCGTCGCACCGCCCTTGACGATGGCGCGTCCGCGCTTCTTGTCGGTCTTTACATCGGCGGCCGTCTTGCCAGCTTTCACGTCACGGAAAAACTTTTCTATGTCTGGTCGCGTCAAGTCGCGCACGGGCCGTTGTCCGACGAGCGGCAGGATATGCCGTGCGATCCTGCCGCGATCGATTTCGAGTGTGGACGCCTTCTTTGGCTCACCGCGCTTGCCGATTATGTTTCCGGCCTCAGCTTCGGCAAGATATTCGTCACACAGCCTTTTGACGGTCATCGCCTTGCGGGCCTCATCGCGCACCTGGGCGGGATCATCGCCACGCGCCGCCGCTGCGAGCTTTTGGCGTGCCTCGTCGCGTGCCTGCTCGACGGTGAACACACCCAGTTTCCCTATCGTCAGCCGCCGCGACCGGCCGTGCTTGTTGCGATACTGGATGAGGAATGACTTCACGCCTGACGGCTTCACACGAAGGCCGAACCCTTTCACTGAACCGTCGCCACTGTCCCATTTGAACACGTCGTCGGCAGGCGAGGGCGCGACAGCATCGACGGCGCGCTTTGTCAGCTTCGGCATGATCCAACTCTTGGGGTAAGCAGGGGGTAAGCGCGGGTAAGCAATTTCGGGTCATTACCGAACATGACCACTACCCCTTTATTATGCAAGAAATCGGTGTTTTACAAGGATATAGTAAATCCAACGTACCTTAGGTAAGCGTGGTCAACGGCACGACCATTACCTTGACATGGTAGGGGTCACAGGTTCGATCCCTGTCGCGCCCACCACCTAAGCCCTTGTGAAAGCAAGGGCTTTTGTATTTTTGGGGCCAGTTCCAATGTGCGTTTAATGACGTGTTTTAACGCCAAAACACGAACAGATACGCCCAAAATCCGCCCAGTGATCGCCAGGCTGTTCATGGCTCGTTCTGAGCCACTTGCATCAACCCACGCGTGCCGCGCGCGGCAAAGGTAAGCCGTGCATTCGGCGGCAGGATCAGGCCACGGCCGGCGTAATAGGATTCCACCGGCGTGCCGGGCCAGCGCTCGCCATACATCCAGAACTCGTAAAGCCGCTTGCGCTCACGCTCGCGCGCCATCGCCTCGTAGCTCTGCCGCCGCTCACCAGGCCGCAATCAATGCCGGATCGCGATCGAACTGCGGCGGTACATTCAAGGGATCATCGATCGCAACGCCGGCGGCGAAATCCTTGATGCCGCGCCGCCGCGCCGCCGCGCCGTCGCCGGCGTCGGCCGTTCCTCGCGCGTGCCACCAAGACGCTCGATCGCTTCATGAAACCCGACGCCCTCGCACTTGCGCACCAATTTGATAATGTCGCCACCGTCGCCGCAGACAGCACAAACCCACTTGTCGGCGTCGCACTCAAAGCGTTGCGCCGTTTTTGATTGCGCATTGTCCGAGCACACCGGGCACGGCCCGACATAGCGGTGCCGGCCTTTGCTGCGCAGATGCACCCGGCGGCCGGCATAGCCATGCACCGGGTTGCGATCTTTCAGCGCGTCAAGCGCGGCATCGGAAATCACGCCATACCTCTTTTTTGTATGTACAAGAATATTGATATGACTAATAAACGTATGTACGGTTATTGCCATGAAGATCACCTTCGATCCCAACAAGCGTAACGCCTCGCTCGCCGAGCGAGGGATCGATTTCGCCGATGCTGGGATCGTATTTGCCGGCCGCACCTATACGGACGAGGATCGCCGCTTCGACTATCCGGAGCGACGGTTTCAAACCGTTGGGTTTCTGGCGGGGCGCATGGTGATGGTGGTCTGGACTCCGAATGGCGCGGCTCGCCATGTCATCAGCATGAGGAAATGCAATGACCGCGAAAAAGAAAAATATCAAAAGCGATTTGAGCCGGATTGACCGGCACATGATCGCCCCGCACGAATATGACGACGCGCCGGAACTGACGGATGACTTTTTCGATCGCGCTGAAATTCGCGAGGGCGACAAAATCATCCGGCGCGGCCGGCCGCCGCTCGGCGACAACGCCAAGAAACCGGTAACGGTGCGACTCGATGCCGATGTCGTCGCCTCATACCGCGCCCTGGGTCGCGGCTGGCAAACACAGATGAACGCCGACCTCCGCAAGGCGCGGAAGCTGAAAAAGACGGGGTGATAGATCATCCGTCGCGTTCCGCCTGTTCGGCCGCCGCGATCTCGCGCAGCCGTTCCAGAATGAAGGCATCGCCGCTCACGCGCTCGACCAGGCGATCGAGCGCGCGATAGATCGCGATGCAACGATCGAGCATCGTCAACGTGTGGCAGGATGGATTTTCCGCCGAGTTGATCCGGCGGCGAAACTCATAACGCGACAACTGATTCTCGATCTCGATGCGGAGATCGAGAAACGTCGCGCTCGGGGGCACCCACTCGGGCCGGGGTGCGGGGCCGATCATGACGGGATAACCCCGCACCGCTCGCCCCACGTCTCATTCAGAATGACGAGCCAATTCGTACCAGCCCCAAATTCCTCATTGAGCGCGTGACAAACCTTTAGAGCGGGATGAGGAAAAGTGTGCAGCGGTTTTCCGCCCGCATCCCGCGTCTCAAAATATTGGAATCGATCACGTTCATGATCCTGGATCGATTCGATCCAGGATCATCGTGATCTAGAGCTTGCGAGCGAGTCCGTATTTCCGGCAGCGCTAAAGCGGATTCGGTTTAATCCGGCTCATAACCCGCAGCGGCGAAGAAGTTTGCGCATTCCAGCGGCGTGAAGGCACGCAGCAATGCGCCGATGCGGCTCCACAGGCCGTCGACCGTGCGTTCGGCGCCCTTTCGTAACCGCGCCTTGAGCCTGGAGAAGGCGTTTTCGATCGGATTGAAATCGGGGCTGTAGGCGGAAGGAGAAGACCCGTTTCCCTTCTCGCCGTGCGGTCGAGGCGCTCCTTCACGGCCGCCGCGCATTACTTGGCGCGGGACCTTGGCTAAGCGCCGCCGGCGTCTCGTCGAGATCGCCGCGGCCTGTGGCCCTCTCCCCGGCGGGGAGAGGTGGCAGCGAAGAGCGTCAAAACAGCGTGCGCTGGCGCATCGCGGCCGACAGCGTCCCCTCATCGAGATAATCGAGTTCGCCGCCGACGGGCACGCCGTGGGCGAGCCGCGTGACCTTCACGTTGGCGTCGCCAAGCAGATCGGTGATGTAATGCGCGGTGGTCTGGCCGTCGACGGTCGCATTCAGAGCCAGCACGATTTCCGTCACACGCGGATCGTGAGCCCGCGATACCAGCGCATCGATCGTCAGGTCCTGCGGACCGATGCCGTCGAGCGGCGACAGTGTCGCGCCGAGCACGTGATAGAATCCGTTGGTGGCGCCGGCGCGCTCCAGCGCCCAGAGGTCCGCCACATCTGCAACCACGACGATGATCGACGGATCGCGCCGGACATCCGTGCATACCGTGCAGGGGCTGCGGGTGTCGATGTTGCCGCAGGTTTCGCAGACCCGGATCCTGTCGATCGCAACCTGTAGCGCGCTTGCCAGGGGCGTCATCAACGCCTCGCGTTTCTTGATCAAATGCAGCGCCGCCCGCCGCGCCGAGCGCGGGCCAAGCCCCGGTAGCCGCGCAAGCAACTGGATCAAACGATCGATCTCGGGTCCGGTGACGGCGGTCGGCATCTTCCAGGGTTTCCGAATCCGAAGTTCGCCAAACTGCGCTGCGCCCCATCGTGAACTTCGATTCGATAGGACGTCAGAGCCTTTCCGCTTCTGACGGAATCAGAAGCCTGTGATTTTGATCTGACGCGTTTTTTTCATGCGCGGATCACGAGAATCCCAGGCCGGGCGGCAAACCGAGCCCACCGGTCAGCGCCTGCATCTTGTCCTGCATCGCGACCTCCGCCTTGCGGCGCGCATCGCCAAGCGCGGTGACGACGAGATCCTCGAGGATTTCACGTTCGTCCGGCTTGATCAGGGACGGATCGATCGATATCCCCTTGACGTCCATTTTGGCGGTCATCCGCACGGTGACAAGACCGCCGCCGGACGTGCCCTCGACCTCGATATGGCCGAGTTCGTCCTGCATGGCTTTCATCTTGGATTGAAGTTGGGCCGCCTGCTTCATCATGCCGAGAAAATCAGCCATCAGACCTTCCTCTCTTTGCTGGAGCCTTCCGCTTCTGATCCCATCGGCAGCGGAAAGGCTTCAGTGTGGTGGTTCCGAAGTTCGCTTCATTGCCCCACCGAGTCCACCAAGCGAACTTCTGAACCTAAACCACACCAGAATCATAAAGTTGCTAGCGTCCCTGTGATTCCGAAGGTCGCATCAAAGGTTGCGGCAGGAGTATGCGAATTTCGGAATCGGGACACTAGAGCGGGATGCGGGCGGAAAACCGCTTCACACTTTTCCTCATCCCGCTCTAGCGATTGTTTCGGCCGCTCGCGCCGGACTTCTTCTTTCTCTTCGCGACCGGAGCGGGTTGCGAGGTCGGCGCAATCACCCGCGGATGGGACGGCACCTGAAGGCGGTTGGTGCTGATATCGTCCCGGAGCGCGTCGGTATCCATCCGATTGCCCCGATCAATGGAATCCCGGCGGTCGGCAACAGCAGGCGAGGCCACCGCCATGGCAATGACCGCCCCCACCAGCACCAATAAGCGTCTCATCATCGTGCAGTCACCCATCGTTGAGTCACCCATCAGAAGGCAAAATCGAGTCGCGGACAGATCCGAAGGTCCCTGTAGTGCCGCCGCGCGACGTTCGACGTTCGTGCCTCGTACAGCACGGTGGTCGTGAGCGCTAGATTGCCGGCGAAATTGTACTTGAGACCGACATCCACCGAATAGAGTTCGTCGCGGCGCCCGCTGTTCAGCCCATCGGTGAACCAGTAGGCCTCAAACAGCGGTGTGCTCACGATCGACCATTTGGGATCCAGCTTCAGTTCGATGCCGAGAATGGCGTCGAAGCGCCAGCGGCGCGCTTCCGCAAGATCGGAAAACCGATAGGTCAGGAGAAGCAGCGGGGACAGCGCCACATTGTCGATCTGGAAGCCGCGGGCTATCGACCCCATCACGTCATGCGAGGTGACAGCGAAATCGCGGAAGATGCCGTCGAAACCATAGCGGTTTTCGTAGATGACGGAGAAGCGCCAGCCGTTCCAGTTCTCCGTCAGGCGTCCGCCCAGCCGTGCGACGGCGGAATTGCCATCCTTCTCCCGCGAGAAGGCTTCATATTGCGAGCGCACGTAGAGACGGTACGACAGGTCATTCGTCAGGAAGCCGTCCAGCCTGACGCTGATGTCAGGCTCGTAATAGACATCCGACTTACGATTATCGCGGCTGAACAACGCGTTGTTGGTGAAGGTCGGCAAAACCGAACCAACGACGCTCCAGGACGGGGCGGGCAACGGTGGCGGATCGGTCCTGGAATCCTTCAAATCAATGTCGGCGGCAAAGGCAACAGTCGAACCCAGGAGTCCGATGGTCTGCAAGAGAATTCTGGATACACGCATCGGAATTCTCGAAGCTGCCATCCGGGCGATAGGGTGTCAAGAAATATCGGGACAACGCGCAGACATTAAAAGACGCTGTATCAGAGAGATCACATGAGTTCGTCCGCGATCGTGCAACGTTGTGCCGAGACGGTCGGGCCACCCCTTCATCAGCCTTTTCGTGGCATCGCGCAATGCATCGCCGCTGTCCTTCCGAAACGGAAGCCAGCTCTACACCGAGCCGGGCAACCCATGGGAGAACGACTATTGCGAGTTCTTCAACGGCAAATCGCGCGACGAATGTCTCGACCCGGAAGTCTTTTACGGCCCGAAAGAAGCTCATGCCGCGATCGAGCAATGGGGCGATCACGTCAACACGATACGTCCGCACCCATCGCCCGGCTATCAGCCGCCTCGCAGCCGCCAAGCTCGCGTCAATCCGCATCTGGGTTGCGATTCAGTGAGTTGATGACCGAAACAGGTGAGTTCAAGGCTGCCGGGCGACGGTGCCCGTCGCCAGCTTGGCCCTTCTCGACGACGGAATTTGGGGCTATAGCGTTTTCGAGCGAAGCATGTCCTCGGTCCTGCTCCGGAGATGGATGACCTGCTCGCGTGAAGAAAACGCATCAGATCGAAATCCGAGTGCCCAGCTTTCTGAAGCCGGCCGACCGTCAGTCCACTGCCGCCGCCTGACCGGCCCCGCCGTTATTAAAAATTTGGCGATAGCTTACGGGTTAGGGTGTCCGTCGTCCAAGATTGGTTGATGTCCGGTGAAGAGTAGGGAGTGATCTTTTGACCTGCAGGGTTCGCTTGCTGACCGTGGCAGCCTTGGCGTCCACGATTATTTGCGGTGGGTGCGCAGGACGATTGGCGCAGGGCGCGTTGGTGCCGGTCGAGCCGGTCAACGTGGAGGGGATCTCGTTTGTGCCGGTGCTCGTCGCCACAACGCGAAGCCGCTCGACAGCCGATGCCGGTGAAATGTTCAACGGCAGCCCGGCGGGCGCAATGTCGTACGCATCAGTCAAAGTGTCGATACCTCCCGACATCTTGCGAAAGACCGGCGAGGTGCAGTGGCCGACCTCCGTGCCGGGCGATCCTCGGCAAAGTTTTGTAACCGTTTCGGCGAACGTTTTGGAAAAGCAATCCTTTGTCTCGGATCTGTCAGCCGCCGCCAGGCGTAACGGACGCGGCAAGGTGCTGGTCTTCATTCACGGGTTCAATAACCGGTTCGATCAGGCCGTCTATCGTTTCGCTCAGATCGCGCATGACTCGGGCGTGTCTGCTGTTCCCGTCATGTTTTCCTGGCCTTCGCGTGGCTTTGCCGGTCTGCGCGCCTATCAGGACGACCTCGACAGCGCAGCCGCCTCCAGCGAGGCCATTCAGCAGTTGCTCGCCACGATCGGGAAAAACGCCGATGTGCAGGAGGTGACGGTCCTGTGCCATTCGATGGGCTGCTTGCCGACGCTGGAGGCGCTCCACGCAAGCGTGCAGCGGAGCGGCAGGATCGCGAACAAGATCAAGAACGTGATGCTGGTCGCGCCCGATGTCGATATCGATCTGTTTCGCGCGCGAATGCGGGAAATGGGAAAGAAGAGGCCGCGTTTCGCGTTGTTTGTATCCCAGGACGACATCGCCCTCAGATTGTCCGGATCGCTCCGGGGCGGAACCACGCGGCTCGGCAAGGTCAATCCCGATCAGGAGCCTTACAGGAGCGAGTTTCGACGCGAAGGCATTTGGGTGTTTGATCTGACAGGCATGCGCGGACTTGCGCACTCGCGCGCGTTTCGCGAGGTCACATCGGTCATGGGCATGATCGAGCGGCGGTTCGCCGAAGGTCAGCAGATGGCGGACATCGTTTCGGGGACAGAAGTCGCTGGCCAATAAAATTCCGGAAATTCCGAAGGCGGGCAAACCGCCGCCATGGCCGGACATAGCCGTTCGAAGAGCGGTGCCGTTTCCCTTGAGACCCCTTATACGGTCCCGGTCTCCCCGCATCGTTTCGCTGGAATTCCAAAGGACGTGGATGCCCGGCGATGAAGCCGGGCATGATGAACGGCTGATTCCGTTCTAAACTTGAATTTTGCTCTAAAATGCATGAAGCCCGCTTCTGACGGAATCAGAAGCGGGCTTCTATTGGTTTTGATTTGACGCGTTTCGTCACATGGCATCCGATCCCGGGTTGAGCCCGAGGACATGCTTCGTTCGAAAACGTGCTTATCGCAACGTCAACTTCGATACGCCGACCGCGAGATTCACGCCGATCTGGCCTTCGATCGATAGCGGCTGCAGGGAAATCGTGCGGTGAGATCCGCCGACGAGCACATTGGCGCCCAGACCGAGACCGAGCGACGCGCTGCCGCTTACTCCGGCATAGCTTCCTCGCAGCGAGCCGCACCCTACATGCGAGCTTGGAGCGAAGACTGCCCACAATAACCTTCCGCCGCCGGTGATGCCGACATCGAGACCGACCCGGCCGATGGTTCCGCTATAGTTACAATGTTGTTGGGGTTGGGAGGCATTCGGGGTAAAGACACATTGCAGACGCTGCATCGAGCCGACGACCAATCCGACTCGCGGCGCAGAGTGACATGTCAATCCTCCGACGCGAGTAGGCTGCGCCCGCGCGAAAGCCGGTGCCGTCAAGGCGACCGTAGCCGCACAGAGAGTGGTCGCGAAGCAGAGTTTCCACATTTGTCTCTCCAACCAGGTTGTCTTGCGACGTTTTGCCGTCAAGCATCTTCGACTCGCACAAGCTGGGCGGAAAAGAAAGAATAAACGAACTTCCGCCTCAGCCGAGCTCGCCGGCGGCATGCCGCGTCATCGCGCGGCGGTCGGGTGCATAGCCCGCTGATTCCAGTTGGATTTCTTGATCGATATGCCGGTGGAATCGGCCCGCGAAAGCGGGGCGCTACGATAGTGTGACCGGTCCGCGCGACCAATCGCCATCCTCGCTGCAACCATCCGGTTCCCGGGCCGTTGTCTTCCGGTCATATCAAAAACAGCAGGGGCGCAATGGCCGAAGGCAATGTAAACACTGCGGGTATCGGCAAGCATGGCGTTCCGCGGCTGCCGTCGGTTGACATCGACAGCTACAACATCGAGTTGAAGGACGACGACGGTTTTCTCGGCGATCGCGCCTGCAAGGGCGCCTTCCGCAACATTCTTGACGGCCTGCGCAAGCCGTTGAAGAAAAACGGCGAGGATCCGCTTGGCAAGACGCCGTCCGAGGCGGTTGCCAAGGGATCGCTCGACGAGGCGCTGGTCGGCGACGACATCGAGGCCGCGGCGCTGGTGCACGGCGCGATCGAGGAATTCGCACAGGAACTGGCCTATGTGACCGGGCGTTTCCTCAAAACCAAAGCCTGGGCCGACACCGAATGCATCGTGGTCGGCGGCGGCTTCCGCAAGAGCCGGGTCGGCGAGATCGCGATCGCCCGCGCCGACGTGCTGCTGAAAAGCGAGGACCACAAGATCCACCTGATCCCGATCCGCTTCGACCCCGACGAAGCCGGACTGATCGGCTGCCTGCACCTGGCGCCCTCCTGGATCTTCGAGGCTTTCGACAGCATTCTGGCGGTCGATATCGGCGGCACCAACATCCGCTGCGGCGTGGTCGA
>CAZOOO010000031.1:0-19333 GCA_964581435.1 uncultured Hyphomicrobiales bacterium
GCCCCGTATCGCCGGGGAAAATATCGCACGGCAGATCGCGCGTGAAAGCGAAGAAAAGGCGATCGCAATGCTCCCGGTAGTCCTGCCACTTCCTGTCCGCACGCAAATCCTCGGCCGATGATTTGATCTCGACGATCCAGATCTCGCCGCGCGCGTTGACGGCCACGAGATCGGCACGGCGCCCGGACGGCAGCGACAACTCGCTGAGACAGGCAAATCCGAGCGATCGCAAAAGTCTCCCGGTCCCGCGCGAGATGGCCAGCGCGGTCGCTGACTGGCGGCGATCCGGCGGGACCGCGAGGGCGGTGTGAGCGGCGTTCGTTTCCATGCGGCTATAGCGTTTTCGAGCGAAGCCTATCTTCGGGCGTGAGACCTAAGGATGGATACCGATTCGCGTGAAGCCGCGCAAATCACTTGGCGATGCCGTAAAAATCGGCATTGTGCGGGTATGACCCGAGAAGACCAGACCAGGACCAAAATCGGCGCCGCCATCATCCCGGTGACGCCGTTCCGACAGAACTGCACCCTGTTGTGGTGCGAAGCCACCAGGGATGGGGTGGTCATCGATCCTGGAGGCGATGTTCCGCTCATCAGGACCGCCATCGAAAAAACCGGCATGACCGTCAGGCGGATCTGGCTTACGCACGGCCATATCGATCATGTGGGCGGCGCCGCGGAGTTGCGCGACGCGCTGAAGGTCCCCATTGAGGGTCCGCATATCGCGGACAAGTTCCTGCTCGACCATGTCGTCGAAAGCGGACGCCACTACGGCATGACCGGAATGCGCAATTTTGTCCCGGATCGCTGGTTCGAGGAAAGTGACCGGGTCGAACTCGGCCGGCTTGCCTTCGAGGTCCTTCATTGCCCGGGCCATTCGCCGGGAAGCGTGGTTTTCTTCAATCCCGAGATGCGCTTTGCGCACGTCGGCGACGTGTTGTTCAACGGTTCCGTCGGCCGCACCGACTTGCCCGGCGGCAGCCATGCCGTGCTGATCAAGTCGATCACCGACAAACTGTTGCCGCTCGGGGACGACGTTGCCTTCATCTGCGGCCATGGGCCGGGATCGACCATCGGCCACGAGCGCGCCAGCAATCCGTTCCTGACCGGCAATGTGTGACCCGCCAGAGCGGGATGAGGAAAAGTGTGCAGCGGTTTTCCGCCCGCATCCCGCTCTAAAATATACGTGATCTAGAGCGTTTTCAAGCGAAGTGGATACCGGTTCGCGTGAAGAAAACGCGTCAAATCAAAATCATAGAGCCCCGCTTCTGGTTCCATCAGAAGCTGAAAGGCTCTAGAGACTCGCTTCCGGCTGGATCTTCTCGACACACGGTGGACCATGCGATGCGCAGGACCGCGCCGCCGCTTCGGCTCTTCACGGCGACGGATGATCCGATACACCTTCGCGACCGTCATTAGCGGGAAATGATGTCGCGGACACGCTGCGACAGGTGGCTCAAGTCGAAAGGCTTGGTGATCATGTCCATGCCGGGCCGAAGGAAACCTTTCGCGTTCGCGGCATTGTCGGCATAGCCGGTCATAAGGAGGATTTTCAGATCCGGCCGGAGTTCCCGCGCCTGATCCGCGAGCTGGCGTCCATTCATGCCGGGAAGACCGATGTCGGTGAGCAGGAGATCGACCGGCTTGTCCAGTTGCAGGATACGCAAGCCCGCTGCCCCGTCCGCGGCCTCGCGCGTCACATAGCCCTGATCGTGCAGCATCTCGACAATGATGCCGCGCACGACCGGTTCATCCTCGACCACCAGCACGGTCTCCCCGGTCGCGGCGATCCTGTTCACGGGAGGCGCTCGATCGGCCTCGGCGATGCTGTCATGGCGAGGCAGAGACAGACTGATCGACGTGCCCCGTCCCGGAGCGGTGTCGAGCGCGATGTGGCCGTTCGATTGCCGCGCGAATCCGTAGATCATCGACAGGCCGAGTCCGGTGCCCTGTCCGATCGGCTTGGTGGTGAAGAACGGATCGAAAGCGCGCGCGGCGACATCGGCGGTCATGCCTGTTCCGGTGTCGGCGACGGTGATGCAGATATAGTCGCCCGGCTGCCTGGCGGAGGAACCCGACTCGGCGGGGTCGATGGTCACGTTCGCCGTCGCGATCGTGAGCGTGCCGCCGTTGGGCATGGCGTCCCGTGCATTGATGGCGAGATTGAGCAGCGCGCTTTCGAGCTGGTTGGGATCGCACAGCGTCGGCCAGAGCTGTTTCGCCGGAGCGATTTTCAGCGCGATGGTCTCGCCGATCGTCCTGCGCAGCAAGTCTTCCAGCGAGAGGATGAGCTGGTTGGCATCGACCGGCTTCGGCACCAAGGGCTGTCTGCGGGCAAACGCCAGCAACCGGTGCGTCAGTGCCGCGGCCCGATTGGCCGAGGCCATTGCGGCCTCGATGTAGCGTCCCGCGCGATCGGTCCGCCCCTGATTGAGGCGTGTCTGCAACAGATCCAGCGAGCCCACGATGCCGGTGAGCAGGTTGTTGAAGTCATGGGCGATGCCGCCGGTCAACTGGCCGACCGCTTCCATCTTCTGCGATTGACGCAGCGCTTCTTCGGCCGTCCTCAACCGTTCGGCGGCCACCTTCTCGGCAGTGACGTCGCGCGCCACGGCGTAGATCAGGTTCTGATCCGGAACGGCGGTCCAGGACAGCCACCGATACGAGCCGTCCTTGTGACGAAGCCGGCTCTCGAATCGAACCGTAGCTTTGCCGCGCGCGAGGCGTCGGACCTCGACCCGGGTCTTGACGATGTCTTCGGGATGCTCGATCCACTCGCCGGTTCGCTCCATCAGCTCGGCCTCGCTCCAGCCGAGCGTCCTGGTCCAGGCGGGATTGACCGAGCGCCAGACGCCGTGCTGGTCCATGACCAGCAGCAAGTCCTGGGACACGCTCCAGATCCGGTCGCGCTCGCGGGTTTTTTCCTCGACGCGCTCGGCGAGCGTCGCGTTCAGTTCGGCGAGCTTTGCCGCGATCCGCTTCTGATCGTGGACGTCGGTGTCGGTGCCGATCCAGCGGGTGACGCGGCCATCGTCATCGCGCGCAGGCACCGCGCGGGATAGAAACCAGTGATAACTGCCGTCAAACCTCCGCAGCCGGAATTCGATCTCATAGGGTTCGCCGCTGGTCACCGCGCGGGTCCTCGCCGCGGCCGCCGTCGATGCGTCGTCCGGATGGACGACCTTGCTCCAGTCCTTGTCGCTGAATTCGCCCGGGCTCGCTCCGACATAGTCGTAGAAGCGCCGATTGAACCAGTTGAACGAACCGTCGGATGTGGCGGTCCAGACGTGATGCGGCAGCGCCTCTGCAAGCGTGCTGAATTCCTGCTCGCGCTGGCGGATCGAGCGCTCCGCCTCGACCTGATCGGTAATGTCGATGTGCGCGCCGAACAGACGGATCGCTTTCCCGTCCGCATCGCGCTCGATCACCGATCGGGCGGAAATCCAGCGTGTCTCACCGTCGCTCGGCCGGATGATGCGGTAGCGTACCGCGTATTCGCGATCACCGCCCCGCACCGCATCGATGAACTGCCCTTCGGCGATCGCGCGATCGTCGGGATGAACGCGGCGAAGCCAGTCCTCGCGGCTTTCGTGGAGGGCTTGGGGCGGAAGGCCGTGTATCTTGAGGTATTCGGGCGACTTGCGACTGCGATGGCCGGTGCGCAGATCGACCTCGAGGCCGCCGATCCGCCCGATCGCCTGCACGCGCGCGAGCTCGGTCTCCCGCTCTTGCAAGGCAAGCCTGGCAAAATGTTCACGCGTAACGTCGCGGCATACCACGAGCACTCCCCCGACGCCTTCATCATCATCGATGGGACTGAAGCCATAGGTCCAATAGACCTGCTCCAGCCTGCCGTGCCGCGTGACGGGAACGAGCTGCTCCTCATGCCAGGTTGCGCCGCGGCCGGCCATGACCTGCTCGATCTCCGGGCCGATGATGTCCCAGATCTCGGTCCAGCACTCCTTGCCCTTCTGACCGAGCGCGCCGGGATGCCGCTCCGGTCCCAAGGTCTGCCGATAGGCATCATTGTAGAATTGTATCAGGTCCGGCCCCCACCAGATGAGCATCGGGTGGTTGGTGTTCAGCATGATCCGAACCGCGGTGCGCAGGCTTTGCGGCCAGGTCTCGGGAGCGCCGACCGATGTGGAAGCCCAATCGAACCGGCGCGCCAAGTCGCCCATTTCCCCGCCTCCGGCGAGGAAAGCCCCGGAACTGACACTTTCCTTCTCTGGCATTGATGGACAAGTTGTTGGGTAGCCCGTCGGGGAGGGTCGACCCCAATGACGCCGCATACCGGGCCACAATCGGTATAAAACGCCGAGCCACTCTCTCTGGTTCCATTTTATTTTTTTGCGGACGGCTCCTGGTCGCCGGAAGATTATCGATCCGAGGGCGCGGCGAATAAATGCTGTCGTTCAACCTTTGCGCGTCCGCGCGCCGAACTCGCAGGTTGTGCGCGCTCGATCAGCACGCCTTCCGCGAGCCGCGATCTTGAAAGCCGCTCAACCCCATGGACCGGAGCGAGGACCGCCGTTCCAGGGGCCGCGCGGGTCGGGCGCCGCCGGGCGGCGGGAAGCAAGACCGCCGCCGGACTGCCCGGCGAGCTTCTGCAAGGCCGCGATGCGGTTTTCCGTCGAGGGATGGGTAGCGAACAGGTTATCCATGCCGCGTCCTGACAGCGGGTTGATGATGAACATGTGCGCGGTCGCAGGCGCGCGCTCCGCCTCCATGTTCGGCACCTGGTGAGCGGCATTGTCGATCCGGGCCAGTGCCGAGGCGAGCCACATCGGCTGGCCGCAGATCCGCGCGCCCATCTCGTCGGCGGCGTATTCGCGGCTGCGGCTGATCGCCATCTGCACCAGCATGGCGCCGAGCGGCGCGAGGATCATCATCGCCAGCGAGCCGATAATGCCGGGGCCGTTGTTGTCGCGGTTGCCGCCAAAGAACAAGCCGAACTGCGCCAGCATCGAGATCGCGCCGGCGATGGTTGCGGTGATGGTCATCAGCAGGGTGTCGTGATTTTTGATGTGCGCAAGTTCATGCGCGATAACGCCGGCCAGCTCCTCGCGGCTCAGCGACTGCATGAGCCCCGTCGTCACCGCCACGGCGGCGTTCTCGGGGTTGCGGCCGGTGGCGAAGGCGTTGGGCTGCGGATTGTCCATCAGGAACACCCGCGGCATCGGAAGTCCGGCGTGCCCGGCGAGTTCGGTCACCAGCCGGTGCAGGTCGGGCGCGGTGCCGGCATCGACCTCATGGGCGCCGTACATCGACAGCACCATGCGGTCGGAATTCCAATAGGCGAAGATATTGGTCGCGGCCGCGACGACAAGCGCGATCATCGCGCCGCTGGCGCCGCCGATCAGATAACCCACGCCCATGAACAGGCCGGTCAGGGCTGCCAGCAGGATCGCAGTGCGAAAATAGTTCATGAGACTCCTCGAACCCTCGCCGGAACTTGTGGCCGGCATCCAGGATATGGGAATTGCGTATCCGGGCGCGCAAGTGCGGCGATCCTGTCGCGGTGGCGAAACTCCGACATCATCCGCCGGAGCCGGGGCAGGGCCGGACATCGTGATCTAGAGCCTTTCCGCTTCTGATTGAATCAGAAGCGGGGCTCTATGATCTTGATTTAACGCGTTTTCTTCACGCGAACCGTTATCTGCTTCGCTCGAGAACGCTCTAGATCACGATGATCCTGGATCGAATCGATCCAGGATCATGAACGTGATCGATTCCAATATTTTGAGACGCGGGATGCGGGCGGAAAACCGCTGCACACTTTTCCTCATCCCGCTCTAGGACAGCGCGTCCGCCGTTGCACGCCTCGATCGCGGAGCAAGAACGCCGCCTGATCATGTTCTCCTTGCGGCTGTTGCTCATGAAGAAAGCCGCATCGCGATGCGATGCGGCTTTCTTGCCCACTCCCCCAAACCTTGCCCGCCGGACCGGACCCTGAAGGCCCGGTGGTTGCGATCAGTAGTTCGCAATCGCCGGCGTATTGAAGTGATAGTTCAAGCCGGTGCGGATGATGTGTTCCTGCGCGCCGGTCGTCAGCACATTCGGCCCGTTGCCGAGGTCGAAGCCGTGGCTCGAGCGGCCGAGATCGACGTAAAGATATTCCGTCGTCGAGGTCCAGTTCGGGCCGAACAGGGGCCCGCCGCCGAACAGGTTCACCAGTGGGAGCGGCGTCTCGATGCCACCACCCACGGCATAACCCGTGCGGGTGTCGGAGAAGCTCAGATTGTTGAGCGCGGTCTTGACGTTGCCATAGGCAAAACCACCGGTGGCGTAGAACATGGAGGCGCCGACGGCGTAGCCGAGACGGCCGCGTACGGTGCCGAACCACTGCAGCTTCGAATTGAAATCGATCGAGGCTCCGGGCACGCAACCGAGGCAAGTCTTGTTGTCCTGCAGGGTCGAGCCCTGGAAGTCGGTCTCGAGGCCAAAGACGATGTTGCCGGCCTGCCAGTTGTAGCCGATCTGGCCGCCGCCTACGAAGCCGTTGGGCGCGAGATTGAATTGGGCGAGCGGAGTTCCGGCCGGGTCGGCGATGGTGCTGCGGTGACGGCCGACGCCGCCGCCGACGTTGCCGCCGAGATATACGCCGCTCCAGTTCGCGGTGACCACCGGTGCGTACGGGTTGTTGCCGCCGAGGTGATAGTTCAGGCCGGCGCGGAAGATATTCTCGCGCCGCTCGGAATGCAGCGCCTGACCGGCGAAGGAGTCGGTGCGGTTGCCGAAATCGATATAAAGGTATTCGATCTTGCCGGTCCAGTTGCCGCCGAGCGCGGCTTCGACGCCGCTGCCCCAGGTCCAGCCGCTGCGCACGCCGGCGAACGTGAACGGCACGCCGCCTTGGACGACCGTGGTGTTGATGTGACCGTAGGCCCAACCGCCGGTTATGTAGGTCAGCATCGCGCCGTTGACCATGCCGACGCGGCCGCGCGCCGTGCCGAACCAGCCGAGCCTCTGGTTGTGCTGGAGTATGCCGCCAAAATTGGTCCAGTTGTCGGTCATGTCGGCGCCTTGGAGGTCCGCTTCGATACCGAACACGAGCGGGCCCAGGAACGAACTGGTCTGCCAGTTGTAGCCGATCTGGCCGCCGCCGACCGCGCCGAGCGGCTGTAGATGCGTCGAAACCGCGCTAGGGCCAAAATCATGCACGGCACGATTACGGCCCAGCCCGAGGCCGACGTTCACGCCGGCGTAAAGGCCTGTCCAGTCATAAACCGGGGCTATCGGCGGAGCCTTGGTGTAGGGCCGAGGCGCGAGATCCGCCGCCTGGGCGGTCATCGCGGTGCTGGCCAGCAGAACGCCGAGCAGAATTTTTTTCATTATGGATAGTCCCCGTCTGCAAATGACCCGGAGACTGTACCCTTTGATGGGAAACTTGTCTGTGGTTCGGTAGCCACACCTGCCGGGAATGATGCCGCGAAGGCGAAAATCTCGCGAAAATCAGGGTCTTGCGTGACGATGCCAGGTCCCGGCGGGTTTCTGCCGCCGTCTCCCGGCCAGGCCGGAGCCGGTTCCGGCCGGTGTGCCGGCGTTCGCTGATTCGCCATCGTTCCGCGCGGCCGGAGCATTTTCGTTTCCGATTGAATCAGAGGCGAAACTTCACGCGAACAGGTAATCCGCTTCGCGCGCAAACGTTATGGTCGCGTTCGAACTCGACCGGACAGGCGGGACGGCCTACCTCTCGGAGCGTGGGAATCGCTGATCGCGACAAGCAGCCCTTGCTGCCCGACGGCTTTCTGCGCTGGTTCGCGGCGCGGGGATGGTCGCCGCGCGCGCACCAGTCGGCCTTGCTGCGAAAGGCTCGTGACGGCCGCTCGGCGCTGCTGATCGCCCCCACCGGCGCTGGCAAGACGCTGGCCGGGTTCCTGCCGACGCTGGTGGAGCTTTCTTGCTTTCCCTCTCCCGCGAGGGGAGAGGGAAGTAAGACCGGCGGCCTCCACACGCTCTACGTCTCGCCACTGAAAGCACTGGCGGTCGATATCGCACGCAATCTGGAGACCCCGATCACGGAGATGAGTCTGCCGATCCGGGTCGAGACCCGCACCGGCGACACGCCGGTGTCACGGCGGCAGCGGCAGCGACGGTATCCGCCGGACATCCTGCTGACCACCCCTGAGCAGATCGCGCTGCTGCTGGCGTCCGACGATGCGCCCTTTCTGTTCGCGTCGTTGCAGCGCGTGGTGCTCGATGAACTGCATGCGCTGGTGACCTCGAAACGAGGCGACCTGTTGTCATTGGCGCTGGCCCGGCTGTGGCGGTTTGCTCCGCGAATGCGCGCGACCGGCCTGTCGGCGACGGTGGCTGATCCGCACTCGCTGGCGCGGTTCCTGGTGCCGCAACCCGACGGCAAGGCTGTTTCGGCCGACATCGTCGAGGCCGATGGCGCCGCCGCTCCGATTGTCGAGATGCTGGACACGAACGAACGGCTGCCGTGGGCGGGGCATTCGGCCCGCCATGCGCTGACCGAGGTCTATGATCTCATCCGGCGCAACAGGACCACGCTGGTGTTCGTCAACACCCGGAGCCAGGCTGAGATGTTGTTTCAGGATCTCTGGCGCATCAACGATGACGGTCTCGCCATCGCGCTGCATCACGGCTCGCTCGATGTCGCGCAGCGCCGCAAGGTGGAACAGGCGATGACGGCCGGCCGGCTGCGCGGGGTGGTCTGCACCTCCTCGCTCGATCTCGGCGTCGATTGGGGCGACGTTGATCTCGTCATCAACATCGGTGCGCCCAAGGGCGCCTCGCGGTTGATGCAGCGGATCGGCCGCGCCAATCACCGTCTTGATGAAGCCTCGCGCGCGGTTCTGGTTCCGGCCAATCGGTTCGAGGTGCTGGAGTGCCGCGCCGCCATCGATGCGGTCAACGAAAATGCGCAGGACACGCCGCCGCTGCGCACGGGCGCGCTCGACGTGCTCGCGCAGCCCGTGATGGGCTGCGCGAGCGGCGAGCCGTTCCACGCCGATGAGCTTTATGACGAGGTGCGGACCGCCGCGCCCTATGCGGCGCTGACACGCGCCGACTTCGACGGCGTGATCGATTTCGTCGCCACCGGCGGCTATGCGCTGAAAAGCTATGAGCGCTTCGCTCGCATCAGGCAGGACAAGGCGGGGCGTTGGCGCGTCGCCAATCCGCGCGCACGGCAAAGCTATCGCCTCAACGTCGGCACCATTGTCGAGGAGGCGATGCTGAAGGTGAGGCTGGTGCGTTCACGGCGCGGCGGCCAAAGCGGCGGCAAAGGTTCGACCGGCGCGATCGCGCGCGGCGGCCGGATGTTGGGCGAGATCGAGGAGTATTTCATCGAAGGGCTCGTCGCCGGCGACACCTTCGTGTTCGGCGGCGAGATCGTGCGCTTTGAGGCGTTGGTCGAGGATCAGGTCTATGTTTCACGCGCGAATGACGAGAGCCCGAAGGTGCCGTCCTACATGGGCGGCAAGTTCCCGCTCTCGACCTATCTGGCCGAACGGGTGCGCAACCTGCTCGACGACGAGCGCGCCTGGAGCGGCCTGCCGGATCAGGTCCGGGAATGGCTGTCGTTGCAATCGCATTTCTCAAGTGTGCCGCAGGTGCGCGAAATGATCGTCGAGACCTTTCCGCGCGCCGGCAAGCACTACCTCGTCTGCTACCCGTTCGAGGGACGGCTCGCGCACCAGACGCTCGGCATGTTGCTGACGCGGCGGCTGGAGCGCGCCCGCGCGCGGCCGCTCGGTTTCGTCGCCAATGAATATGCTCTGGCGGTCTGGACGCTGGGCGATCCCGCGTCGATGATCCGGCAGGGCAAATTGAATCTGGATACGCTGTTCGATCCGGACATGCTGGGCGACGATCTCGAGGCGTGGCTCGCGGAATCCGCGTTGATGAAGCGTACCTTCCGCAGTTGCGCGATCATTTCGGGTTTGATTCCGCGCCGTTTCACCGGCGCGGAAAAGAGCCGGCGGCAGGTTTTGTTTTCCACCGATCTCGTCTACGACGTGCTGCGCAAGCATCAGCCCGCCCACGTGCTGTTGCGCGCGGCGCGTGCGGATGCCGCGACCGGGTTATTGGATATCCGCCGTCTCAGCGATATGCTGGCGCGGATCAGGGGACGGATCAACCACAAGCCGCTCGACCGCATTTCACCGCTCGCGGTGCCGGTGATGCTGGAGATCGGCCGCGAGGCGGTCTATGGCGAGGCGTCGGACGAATTGCTGGCCGAAGCCGCCGAGCAACTCGTCCGCGAGGCGACGGGATTAGGACCGATATGAGGTTAGGACACCGCACGATCCTGATGTTGTCATGGCCGGGCGTAGCCGTTCGAAGAACGGCGTCGCTTCGCTCGCCTGTGTCCCGGCCATCCACGTTTTGGTGCGGCAGAAAAGAAGAAAGACGTGGATGCCCGGCACGAGGCCGGGCATGACGGAACAAACAGCAACCGTCACCGTCGCCGGTATCAGCTTCGCCGCCGATCTCTCGGGGGCGCTGTTCTGGGAACGGGAGCGCCTGCTCGTCGTCTCCGACCTTCATCTGGAAAAGGGATCGAGCTTCGCAACGCGCGGCGTGCTGCTGCCGCCCTATGATACGGTTGCGACGCTCGACCGGCTCGCCGCCGTCATGCGGCGCTTCGATCCGCGCACGGTGATCGCGCTGGGCGACAGTTTTCACGATCGCGAGGCTCACAATCGTCTGTGCGCGCGGGATCGCGAGGCGCTGTCGGGTTTGCGGGCAGACCGCCGCTGGATCTGGATTTCGGGTAATCACGATCCGGCGCCGCCGTCCGGCTTCAGTGGCATTGCCGCAACCGAATTGGAGATCGGCGGGATCCTGTTTCGCCATGAGCCGACCGGCGCTTTCGGTGAAATCGCGGGCCATCTGCATCCCAAGGCGCGGGTCTCGGCGCGGGGCCGTTCGATGGAACGGCGTTGTTTCGCCAGCGACGGCGCGCGCATGGTGATGCCGGCGTTCGGCGCTTTCGCGGGAGGCTTGAGCATTCGAAACGGGGCGTTCGCCAGAATCTTCTCGGCCGAATTCACGGCGCATGTGCTCGGACACAGCCGCCTGCACGCGATCGCGGCCTCGCGCTGCCGTTAATGAGGCAATCTCCATTCCTCTTATCTGGAGAACTGCAACGCTCTCAGTCTCTGCGGAAAACGATCGACGCCATCCATCCGGCCATCAACGCCATGAGCGCCGTCGCCACGCCATAAGCCAGGCCATGTTGCCTGGCGGCCGTGGCCACGAATTGCTCAAAGCCGACCTTGACGATCTCGAACGCCGTATCGGTCTTGGCGATCAGCGCTCCGCCGGCAAGCAGCTTGATGTCGATGGTGTAGGTGCCGATCGGCACCTCCGCCGGGAGCGGGATGCCGGCGCGGAACAGGGTCGGGGTCAGGAAGGTCACCGCCGAGGTGTTCTCGCGGTACAGCCCTTGTTCACTTCGCAGCCTGAGGAAGGCACGGCGGAACGGATCGCTCGGCACCACGTCAGCGTAATCGGAACCGACCCGCTGTGTCAACAGCACGTTGTTCAGCCCGAGTTGTTGCCGGCGCAGGACGTCCGGCGCGGCAATCTTGTCCAGCGGCCGGTTGGCGAAAACCGCGAGATAGGCCGGAACCTGGAGGAATTGCCGCGAATCGGCATTGACCCAGATGCCGAACCACCGTTCCTTGCGGCGCGTGACCATGTCGACCGGCGGGCCGCTGATGGTTACGACAAGATCGTAGCCGTCGGGTGGAAGCGTCGCGTCGCCGTCGCGCTCGATCGAGCCGAACAGCACCAGTTCCTCGCCGGAGTAGTTCGGAGTCACGGTGACGCGATGGTTCGATACGGAGACGATGAGATGCTCGGCATGTGCGTGGCCGGCAACGAAGACCACGGCGAGCAGCAGCGCCAGCCGGGCCGTCGTCCATGTCATGCGCGTCCTCATACGCCGCCCGTGGCTTCGCGGACGGTGTAAAGATCGGCGGGGCGGATCCCTAGCTCGATCGCGAAGCGTATACCGACCGCCAGAATCAACAGTCCGAGCAACAGCCGCAGGTGTTCGCCCCGGATGCGCTGGCCGGCGCGGGCGCCGAATTGCGCGCCGGTCACGCCGCCGGTCATCAGGATCAACGCCAGCACGGCGTCGACGAGATGGTTGGTGGCGGCGTGCAGCACCGTGGCGAACGTCATGGTGATGAGGGTGAGCACCATGGAGGTGCCGATCACGGTCGACGTCGGTACGCGCAGCAGGTAGATCAGCAGCGGCACCAAGATGAAGCCGCCGCCGATCCCCATGATCGCGCCGATGAAGCCGATCACGAGGCCGATGGCGATGACCGGGATGGCCGACAGGTAAATCTTGGAGCGCTTGAACCGGATTTTCAGCGGCAGGCCGTGGACCCAGCCATGGCCGCCCGAGCGCCGCAGCGGAACGGTCTCTCCTTTGCGGGCCCGAAGCATGGCGCGCAGTCCCTCCCAGGACATCGCCGCGCCGACGCCGGACAGCAGCACGAGGTAGGATAGCGCGATCAGGAGATCGAGTTGTCCCAGCGAGCGCAGACGCGTGAAGGCCCACACCCCGAATATGGTTCCGATAATGCCGCCGCTCAGCAGAACCAGCGCGAGCGTCGGATCAACGGCTCGCTTGCGCCAGTAGGACAGCGCTCCGGAGAACGAGGAAGCCGCGATATGGCTCGTGACCGTCGCGACGGCAACCGCCGGGGCGATGCCGACAAAGATCAGCAGGGGCGTCATCAGGAAGCCTCCCCCGATGCCGAACATCCCCGACACGAAACCCACGGCTGCTCCCATCGCCAGGATGAGGAGCACGTTGACCGGAATATCGGCGATCGGGAGATAAAGCTGCACGCGCGTTCGTTTTCGGATTGGGCTGCTGGCTGGCCGGCTCGCAGCTTGGATCTTCAGTCGCGGCACGGTCCCATGCCGCGCCCCTGCATAGCCGAAATCATCGCTGGCGGGGGTTAAAGAATTCGGGACGGTCCGGCATTTCCGCCCGCCGGTCACGCCCGAAATGGCGAATCCGGATTAACGTGCGGCGTGCCGCTTCAGCGCCGGGGCCGCCCTCGCGGACTTGCCCGGCGCGGGTTTGGCCTGGGGCGTCGCGGTCGCGCTGTCCCATCCGCCCGCAGGGCTGGGAACCTTGACCGCATTGTCGGGCTGAGGCGTCGGCACGAACGTTTGAACCGCCAGCTTGGCCGCGGCCAGCGACTGCGGATCGAGTCGCTTGGCGACTTCGTCGCGCTTGCGCCCTGAATCCACGTCGCCTTGGGCGGCGGCGAGGCTGAACCACTTGTACGATTTCGCGAGATTCTGTTCGACGCCAATGCCGCGAGCATAAAGAATACCGAGATTGAATTGGCTGTCGGCTATTCCCCGCTCGGCCGCCTTGTGAAACCATTGCGCCGCGCTGGTGTAGTCGGCGCCTTTGCCGCCGCCATCGGCATCGAGCACGGCGAGGTTATGCATCGCCTTGGCGTTGCCCTGGTCAGCCGCCTGCATATAGTAACGCCGCGCCGTATCGACGTCCTTGCTCGCGCCGAGCCCTTTTTCATGCAGGGCGCCGAGCCTGAACATGGCAGGCACGATGCCGGCATGCGCCGCCCGCTCGTACCACTTCGCGGCCTCGTCGTAATTGACGGCGACGCCTTTCCCCTCGGCGTAGCGAACGCCGACCTCGAACGCCGCCGCGGGGTCGCCGTTGAGCGCGGCGGTGCGCAGCGTCGCGCCGCCGATGTTGTCGGGGAGTGATTCGGAAGGCGGAGTTGCGGCCGATTCGAGCATGGGTTCGGCCGGGATCGTACCGGTGACGTCGCCGGCCGGCGGTGCAATCATCGAGTGCCGGTCGATCGGCGTGGGCGCGATCATCGACGGCGACGGCGGTATCTCAGTATCGGGTTTGGCTTCGGCGTCGGCGGGCGGCGCCGTCACGGGAGCGGCCGGATCGCTCTCGCTGAGGGTTGCGCGCGGAGAGCCATCGAGCAGCGTCATCGCGAACTTGAAGCTGCTGAGAACGATCACCACCACGCTCGCTGCGACGAGCAGTGAACGGATCTTGGAGGTGATGTCCGATCCGCCTGTGGCGGGACGCGCCGGTTCGATGGTGACCTTGGTTCGGCCGGCCTTGTCGGGCGATGGTCCTGTGGCGGCCGCCGCCTGTGCCGCGCGGCGTGCGGCGGCGATGAATGATGAACTCGAATGTTCGCGCAAGGCTTCGGCGATCTCGCCGATCGTGCTGTCGGACACCGCGATTCGTTCCGACGGCGATGCCGCGCGTCCCGCCGGACGGGTGCCGGGCTCGAGTGGATGATCGGGCGGCAGTTCCGGATCGACCGCGGGACGCGGCGCGGGTGCGGATTGCGCGACGTGATCCGGATCGAAGGTGTTTCCGGGAATCAGAACGTCAGCGATGGCGGGCGGGATCGGCACCGTCGTTGGGGTGACGGCTGGAACGGGCTGCGTGGCCATCTGCGACAGCACCGGGTTCGGCAATTCGGGCTTGGGCGGCAGATCCGCCGCCCGTTCCGGCCTGCCGCCGCGGGACGGCTCGGCCCGGACGGGCATGGCGCGAACCGCGCGAAGGTCGCTCTCGATCATCGCCAGCCGGTCGACCACATGCTCGAGGGTGTTGTGAACCGCCTCGAGCGAGTCCTGGGTATGGCGGTCGGTTTCAGATTGGCAGAAGCGCATCTCGGATAGTTCGCGCTTGATCGCCTCGACGACCTCGCTATCCATGGTCGGAACGGCGCTTCGCGGACCGCTTTCGGACATCGCCGCGAGTCCGGCCTGCTGCCGTTCCAGGCAATGCAGGATGTCCTGCAAACCTTCCTCGACGCGCCCGAGATTGGGCCCTGAATGTTCGCCGGCGGTCTCCAGACGTTCGAGCAGCAGGGAGACCCGCTGTTCGAGGTGCGCCAGCGCCGAGGACGAATCGTGACCGGCGGGCAGGCGGTCGAGACGCTCGGACAGCGCCCGCACCGCCTCTTCAAGTTGTCCGGAGCTGCCGCCCGGGGCCGGGCTTTCGCGGTTTTCGAGGGTCTGCGTCAGTGCGGCGACGCGCTGTTCGAGCGCGGAGAACAAATCGCCGTGGCTCTCGGGTCGGCCGAGCTGATCGACTTTCGACGACAGCATGTTGAGATCGTTGCTGAGCCGCGCCAGCGCGTCGTTGGAGGCGACGTTGGAGACGATGCCGCGAAGCGCGCCGATCGCGCTTTCGAGCTGCTGCATCATGCCGCTGTCGCCGCTGCCTCGCACGATCGAATCGATCTTGTTGCCGAGATTGCGGATGGCCTCGTCGAATCCTGCGAGCTGTTCCGCCGGTTTCAGCGATCGCAGCGCGTCATGGATCTCACGGAGGGCGTGTTCAATATTCGCCAGCGCCTGGCTATCGCTGCCGTTCTGACGGACTTCGTCGATGCGCCGCGACAGTGAGCGAATCTCGTTTTCGATCGACTCGATCGCGCGACGCGGCATTGCCTCGGTAATGACGTGACGGATATCGGCGAGCTCGATGCGGAATGCGGCGATCGACTGCTCGATCCCGTCCGGGCGCTGCAACGATTCGATCTGGCTCGTGATTTTGAAAAGTTGCCGTTCGAGGCTGGAGAAATCCGTCGCCGGTCGCGGCGTTCTCATCGCCGGGGCCGCGGGTGCCGAGCTGTAGGAGAACGGCGCGCGCGAAGGCCCATCAAGTTCATGCTGACGCGCGGCGACTTCCGCGATCGCGGATTCGAGCGTGACGGGATCCGGTGACGGCGATCGATTGTAGACCTCGGTTGCGCCCGGATCGGCCCTGTAGATACGTTGCTGCGGATCCTCTGCGGGCGTCCGGGCGGCGACCCGGGCGAGCCGGGCGTCGAGCCGCGAGATGGCGTCGTTGAGCTGGCGGGCGACCGCGGGTTCGCCGGTCGCGGCGGGGTTCGACAACTGATCGATCTGGCGCGTGATAGAATCCAGCCGCTGATGGATGTCCGCCATGTCGGGGCTGTTTTGGCTCGGGACTGTGGGCCGCGCCGGATCGGGTATGGCGCTGCCGGGGCTGAGCCTGTCGTTGCGGGATGCGTCGCCGCGCCGCGCGGCAGCGTCCACCCCCTCGCGGCCGGATGGTTCGATTCCGTCGTCGCTCGACGATCCACGCGAATTCATGCTTTCGTCCAGTGGTCGACCGCGCATCCGATGCGCCCTCGCGTTTCCCCGACGCCTGTCTTGAACAGGTCAATCCAAACCGGTGCGGGTCCCGCCCTTAAGGCTCAACCTTTTCGTGTTACGGTAAACAAGCGGTTAAGGAGCGGGCCGCAGCTCGCTAAAAGTGTGGTTTTGAGGCGAGGGCGTTGCAGTTTGATGGATCATTTACTCACTTAGAGTGATAGATTCTTTATTATACAATCTACGATTGTATGAGTCTGGTGTTGCCGTTGCGGGAAGGTTTCTGGTTTCTGGTTTTGGTTGCTGATGCCCTGATTGCCGCCAATGGATCGGCGGGGTCCTGTTGAAGCCCGTCAATCGTCTAAGTCGCGCCGTTTCGTGAGAGTCGTCTTGCGACGCAAAACAGATGGTCGGCGACCAGGAACCGAAGGTCTGCCGGGATCGGGGCGGCGATGGGGCGCCATGCCGGCTCCAAACTCCCCGATGTTGACGTCGCAATGCTCTGCGGGCTGCTTGACCGGCCCGGTTGTTCCTGCAATGAGGCTCAGGCGCTTGCTGTGAGGGACGGCGCGTCCGCGATGATGTCTCTTTCATCTTTCGCGATTGCGGGCCATGCGGCTCAATGTTCTTTGATAAACCGACACCGCGTGCGTTCGATCGCAACGCCCGCATCGGGATCTTTCATGGCGCGTGACCAGATCGATATGACGCTGCTGCAATCGCGCGACGAACTCGCGGCCTGGCTGGAGGCCGGCGTGAAGCCTGCATCCGATTTCCGTATCGGCACCGAGCATGAAAAAACTCCGTTCACGCTTCAGGGGCACAACCCCGTGCCTTATGAAGGGTCGCGCGGCATCGGCGCCTTGCTGGAGGGCATGCAACTGCTGCTCGGCTGGGAGCCGATCATGGAGCAGGGCAACATCATCGGTCTTCATGACGTCACCGGAGGCGGCGCGATTTCGCTGGAGCCGGGAGGACAGTTCGAACTGTCGGGCGCGCCGGTCGAGACCGTGCACCAGACTCAATCCGAGCTTGCGGCGCATCTGGCGCAGGTCAAGGAGGTCGCGACGCCGCTCGGCATCGGATTTCTCGGCCTCGGCATGACTCCCTCCTGGTCGCTGGCGCAGATCCCGATGATGCCGAAGGGCCGCTACAGGATCATGAAAAACTACATGCCGAAGGTCGGCCGCCACGGCCTCGACATGATGTTCCGGACCTGCACCGTGCAGACCAATCTGGATTTCTCGTCCGAAAGCGATATGGTCAGGAAGCTGCGGGTGTCGGTGGCGTTGCAGCCGGTTGCGACGGCGCTGTTCGCGAATTCTCCGTTCACCGAAGGCAAGCCGAACGGCTTCCTGTCGTATCGTTCGGAAATCTGGCGCGACACGGATAATGCCCGCGCCGGAATGATTCCCTGGGCGTTCGAGGAGGGCATGGGTTTCGAGCGCTGGGTCGACTACGCGCTCGACGTTCCCATGTATTTCGTCAAGCGCGGCGAAAATTATATCGACGTGTCCGGCTCCTCGTTTCGTGATTTTCTTGCCGGCAGGAACAAGGCCGTTCCCGGCGAGCGGCCGACCCTTTCGGATTGGGCCAATCATCTGTCGACGATTTTCCCGGAGGTGCGGCTCAAGCGGTATCTGGAAATGCGCGGCGCCGACGGCGTGCCCTGGGGGCGTCTGCCGGCGCTTTCGGCGTTCTGGGTCGGATTGCTCTACGATGACGCCAGCCTCGACGCCGCGTGGGACATCGTGAAGCGCTGGACCGCACCGGAGCGTCAGGCGTTGCGCGATGACGTGCCGCGCCTGGGCTTCAAGGCCCGGATCAAGGATCGCTACCTGTTCGAGATCGCCAGGGAATGTCTGGTGCTGGCGCATGGGGGCCTGCGCCGGCGCGGCCATATCGATCATCTCGGTCGCGACGAGTCCCGGCATCTGGAGCCGCTCGATCAAATTCTGGATTCAGGCCGTTCTCCGGCCGAGGAGATGCTGGAGAAGTTCAACGGCGCGTGGGCTGGATCCGTGGAGCCGGCCTATAGCGAGTACGCTTTCTAGAGCGGGATGAGGAAAAGTGTGCAGCGGTTTTCCGCCCGCATCCCGCGTCTCAAAATATTGGAATCGATCACGTTCATGATCCTGGATCGATTCGATCCAGGATCATCGTGATCTAGTGGTCCTTTGATTCTAACATTTTGCAAGAAACCCCTGCCGCAACGGGATGCAAATGTTAGAATCGGACCACTCGAGCGGCTTCGCATCACGAACTCGCGGCGGGTGATGAAGGCAAATTCGCTCCGCCTGCTTTGCGGGTCCGCAAGGTTCGGTTCTGCGGAATCGGGGGATCATCGGGCAGCGGGTTGTTTCGCGGCTGGTTCGAAACGGGTATTCATCCCACGTACATCGAGGTCGCGATTAAATGAATGCCATCCGCGCACTTCATCGTTCGGAATACGCTGTTTTGCGGCACCTGATGAAAGTCTCTGCACTGAAGGTCGGCCTGGCGCTGCTGGCGGCGGTGTCGTCGATCTCTGTTCCGGCGACGCGTCCGGCCTGGGCCCAGACGAATTTCGATCGGCCGGGCGCCGACTATCTGCGAGTGCCGCTGCGCTCCGGCGATCCGGCCGATTGCGGCTTGGCGTGCGAACGCGATCGTCGTTGCCGCGCCTGGAGCTTCAGCTATCCCAACGAACGGTCGGAAACCGCGGTATGCTGGCTCAAGAATGCCGTGCCGCCGCGGATCGCGAATCGGTGCTGCGTGTCCGGCGTCCGCGGCGCCGGTGTGATCGAGCGACGAATCGGGCCGGTGGAAACCTCCACCGACCGCTCAGGCGGCGACTATCGCAACTTCGAAATCAGGAAAGAGGACAGAGCCGACGCAGATCAGGTTTGCAGACATGCCTGCGATGCCGATAGCAAGTGCCGAGCCTGGACCTATACGCGGCCGGGATACGCCGGCAAAGCCGCGCGATGCTTCCTGAAAAAGGAAATCAAGCCGCCGCATCGCAGACCCGGCTTCACCTCCGGCGTCGTCCGATAGCTGTCGCGAGCGCTATCCATGCCCCGCCGGCAGGGCTGTCCGTTGAGGCCGTAGCGCCGTCTATCCTCGCCTTGGCTACAGCGTTTTCGAGCGAAGTGAGGCGCCGCCGGCTCACACGTCCACATTGGCGCTGAGCGAGTTGTCCTGGATGAACTCGCGGCGCGGT
>CAZOOO010000032.1:0-19282 GCA_964581435.1 uncultured Hyphomicrobiales bacterium
AGGACCTGCTGTTCCGTCTCAACGTCGTCAACCTGAAGATCCCGCCGCTGCGCGAGCGTCCCGCCGACATTCTCGAACTGGCGCAGCATTTCGCGAAGAAGTATGCCGAGGCCAACGGCCTGCCGGTGCGTTCGCTGTCGGCCGATGCGCGGCGCGTGCTGACGGCGAACCGCTGGCAAGGCAATGTCCGAGAACTCGAGAACACCATTCACCGCGCGGTGCTGATGGCCAGTGGCGACGAAATCGGCGCCGATGCGATCCTGACGCCAGACGGCGATCGTCTTGACCTGGCGAAGACCGCGCCTGCCGTCGCCCATGCCACGCTCGCCGCCGAGCAGGTGACGCGGGCGCTGGTCGGCCGCACCGTCGCCGACGTCGAACGCGACCTGATCCTCGAAACGTTGAAACATTGCCTCGGCAACCGGACCCATGCCGCCAACATCCTCGGCATCTCGATCCGCACCCTGCGCAACAAGCTGAACGAATACGCCGACGACGGCATCGCGATCACGCCCGCCGGCAACGGCGACCCCCGCGCATTCATCGCAACGGCCTGACAGCCCGAATCCACCGCAAGGGCAATGTGCCTTGCGCTTGCTCCGCGAATGGTTAGCTTTCGAGGATCGAGTCGCGGCACCGTTTCGCCGGCTCCCTTGCTCTTCGAGATCATGACCTCCTTCACGCCGCATCAGGATACAGCGCTCAAGGCCGTCGCCGACTGGCTCAAAGCCAAACCCGGGAAAAACGGCACGCCTCCGGTATTTCGCCTGTTCGGCTATGCCGGGACCGGCAAGACCACGCTGGCGCGGCACATCGCCGACGGCGTCGACGGCGGGGTCAAGTTCGCGGCTTTCACCGGCAAAGCCGCGCTGGTGATGCGCAACAAGGGCTGCGAGGGCGCATCGACGATTCATTCGCTGATCTACCGTGCCCGCGAATCCGGCGAGGAGCAGCCGAACTTCGAGCTGTGGGACGATGCGCCCGCCTCGAAGGCCAAGCTCATCGTGATCGACGAATGCTCGATGGTCGATGCGGAGCTGGGCCGCGATCTGATGTCGTTCGACTGTCCCCTGCTCGTGCTGGGCGACCCTGCGCAACTGCCGCCGATCCAGGGCGGCGGCTTCTTCACCAACACCACGCCGGACGCGATGCTGACCGAAGTGCATCGGCAGGCGAAGGACGACCCGATCGTGCGCATGTCCATGGACATCCGCGAGGGCCGAAAGCTCGCTATCGGCCGCTACGGCGAAAGCGAGGTGGTGCCGCGCAACGAACTCGATCCCGCGCGCGTGATGGATGCCGACCAGGTGCTGGTCGGGCGCAATAACACCCGCCGCTCCTACAACATACGGATGCGGCAGCGGCAGAACATCGAGGATCCGCTGCCGGTGGCGGGCGACAAGCTGGTCTGTCTGCGCAACAACCGCAAGAAGGCGCTCTTTAACGGCGGACTGTGGCGTGTGACGGCACGCGCGGCCTCCAAATCAAGGATCATCACGATGCGCCTGTCGTCCGATGAGGAATTTGCGCACAAGGTGACGAAAGTCTCGGTGCGGCAGGACTGTTTCGCCGGAGGCATCGAGGACATTCCGTGGGAGCAGCGTAAACCTTACGACGAGTTCGACTACGGCTATGTGCTGACCGTGCATAAGTCGCAGGGATCGCAATGGGACGACGTCGTTCTGTTCGATGAGAGCTTCGCATTTCAGGACAGCCGCGCGCGATGGCTTTACACGGGCATCACCCGCGCTGCAAAGCGGCTCAGCATCGTGGTGTAACGATTCATCCGGGACACGAAGCAGGAGACAGCTTCACCGCAAAGCATATCCAAACAGTTCGCGCACCGCTTCAATCCGTCGCGGAGAAATTCGCTCAAACCGGCCGGCTTGCCATGATGTCATCACCAAACTAGAGTCCTTCACGGAACCGGTGAAAGATTCCAGCTTTTTGATTTGACGCGCTTTCTTGACGCGAACCGGATTCCACTTCGCTCGAAAACACTATAAAGAAAATGAACCGTGAAGCAGCCATTAAACACTAACCAATACGACAATCGTCACATGAAATCGCGGCTGCCTGCGGTAACCTGACGCCTTGCCGATTTGTGATGCCTTCTTGAATACGTGACACCTTGAATAAACATCTTCGGATAAATGTCTTCGGCCATAATCCCATCGTTGAGGAGCTTGAATGATGCGATCGAAAATTCTGTTGACGGCGCTGTTTGCTGGTTCCGTCGCACTCACATTTTCCGTTCCGGCGACCTCGGCACCGCTCATGGCTCAATCCGGCATGAGCAAGGCTGGTCCGTCCTCGATCGAGACCGTTCAGTATTATCGTCGCGGGTATTATGGTCACGGATATTATGGTCACGGGTATTATGGCCCTCGTTACTACGGCTACAACAATGGCGCCGGAGCAGTCATCGGCGGCCTGGCGGCTGGCGCCATCATCGGCGGCGCGATTGCCGCCGGCCAAGCCAATGCGGCTGCGCAACAGAACGCGGCCTATTGCGCGCAGCGCTTCCGTTCCTACGATCCGAGATCCGGAACATATCTTGGCACCGATGGATACCGACATCCCTGCCCGTAGCGCCGGGATTCGATCGGCGCAGCTATAGCGTTTTCAAATCATTTACCGTGGAGCCAACCGGCTCCACGTTTTTTTTGCCTGGCGGACAACTCCGTCCCCTCAGACGCTCGCCTTCGATCGAGCCGATCGATCGACTGCGGCAAGAGCCCGGTTCAGATCGGCGATCAGATCAGCGGCATCCTCCAAACCGATCGAAAGCCTTATGAGACCGCTGGTGATTCCGGCGGCCTTGCGCGCTTCCTCCGTCATTCCGGCATGGGTCATCGTGGCCGGATGAGCCACAAGGCTTTCTGTGCCACCGAGCGACTCTGCGAAGTTGAAAAGCCGCAGAGCCTCGACGAAACGGCCGACCTCCGCCTCGCCTCCTTTCAACTCGAAGCTGAGCATCGCGCCGAAGCCGGATTGCTGGGCTTTGGCGACAGCGTGTCCCGGATGCGAAGGCAGCCCCGGATAGTGGCAGGCCACGACAAGGGGGTGTGAGACGAGAAACTCGGCAACCGCTTGCGCGTTGCGCTGCTGACACTCCACGCGCGGAAACAGCGTGCGAATCCCGCGAAGTGCCAGGAAGGAATCGAACGGCGCCCCCGTGGTGCCGACGATATTGGCCCAGGCCGCCAGCGCCTCGGCATCGGCGGCGTCGGCCGCGATCACCGCGCCGCCAACCATGTCCGAATGGCCGTTGAGATATTTCGTCGTTGAATGAATAACGAAGTCGGCGCCCAGCGCGATCGGCCGCTGCAGCGCGGGCGACAGGAAGGTATTGTCAACCGCGACCTTGGCGCCGACCGTTTTCGCCTGGGCGACAATCGCCCGGATGTCAACGATGCGCATCAGGGGATTGCTCGGGGTCTCGATCAGGACGAGCCTGGGTTTGTCCTCTAAAGCAGATGTCAGCGCCGCCTGGTCGTTCTGATCGACAAAAGCCACCTTGAAGTGGCCGCGGTCGCGGCGGTTCAGAAGCAGGCGATGAGTGCCGCCGTAACAATCATGCGGCACGACCACGATGTCGTCGCGTGAGAGTTGCGACAGCACCAGATCGATCGCCGCCATGCCCGAGGACACCACCACCGCGCCCGCGCCGCCCTCGAGCTTGGCCAGGGTATCGGCCAGTAAGGTTCGGGTCGGGTTGCTTGTTCGCGTGTAGTCATGCGGACCGCTGCGCCCGATACCCGCCCAGGTGAAGGTGCTCGACAGACAGATCGGCGGCGTTACCGCTCCGAAAGTATCTTCCGCCGCGATGCCGTTGGCGGCCGCGACCGTTCTCGGATTCATGGATTCGGACATGACGTTGGTGGACTTTCGATGAAAATGCGGGGACCGCGCCATGCCCGTCCGGGATGTCACGGCCGTGCCGGCTTCGGCATATTTAAAGGACTTCCGGCGAAACACAAACGGCCCCGCCCTTTACGCTCGTTGAAATTCCAAAGATGCGGATGCCCGGCATAAGCCGGGCACGGCAGGTCTGCGTCTTCCGTATAAGACAAACCTGATTCAGGGCGGCGGAATACGGGCGGAAAAACCCGCGACACACGTTTCCTCATCCGGCTCAATCGTTGAAAAACCGGCCTTCCTTCACCTCCGCGACATAGCCCGCGCGGATGGCGAAGTCACCGAAGTGCTCGCCGGGCTTGCGGTCGCGGGCATAGTGGCCGAGTGTCTTGTCGAGCGCCTCGAGGATCGCGGGCTCGCCGACGTTCTCCAGATACATCTTGTTGAGCCGCTCGCCGTGGAAGCCACCGCCGAGATAGAGATTGTACTTGCCCGGCGCGCGGCCGGTAAGGCCGATCTCGGCGATATAGGGGCGCGCGCAGCCATTCGGGCATCCGGTCATCCGGATGGTGATCGGGTCGTCCTTGAGCCCGTAAGTGTTGAGGATCGCCTCGATCTTGGTGACGAGATCCGGCAGGTAACGCTCGCTTTCGGCCATCGCCAGACCGCATGTCGGCAGCGCCACGCAGGCCATCGAGTTGAGGCGCAAGCCGCTGCGGGTCTCGAACTGATCGAGGCCGTATTCCTTCATCAGCGCCTCGATCTCGGGCCGGTCCTTCGGATCGATATCGGCAATGATGAGATTCTGGTTCGGCGTGACGCGGAACATCCCCTTGTGGACCTGCGCAATGGCGCGCAAGCCATCCATCATCGGATGGTCAGGCGTATTGATCACGCGGCCGTTCTGGATGAACAGAGCGCAATGCTCGCGGCCGTCCTCGCCCTTGACCCAGCCGAGCGGATCGCCGTTCGAGGTGAAGGTGTAGGGCTGCTCCGGCTTGAGCGCGAAGCCGAGGCGACGCTCGGTTTCCGCCTTGATCCAGTCGAGGCCCTTCTCATCGATGGTGTATTTGAAGCGAGCGTGCAGGCGGTCGAGACGGTCGCCGTAGTCGCGCTGGACCGACATCACCGCGTCGATCGTCGGAAACAGCTTGTCCGCGTCGATATAGCCGATCACGCTGGCCAGGCGCGGATAGGTCTTCGGCGACTGATCGGTCCGGCCAAGGCCGCCTCCGATGGCGACGTTGAAACCCTTCAGCTTGCCGCGGCTCGCAATGGCGATGAAGCCGAGGTCCTGGCCGTAGACGTCGATATCGTTGCTGGGCGGGATCGCGAAGCCGATCTTGAACTTCCGCGGCATGTAGGTACGCCCGTAGAACGGCTCCTCCGGCCCATCGGTTTGCTCGCGCTCGGCTTCGTACCAGATTTCCCTGTAGGCGCCGGTCCTGTGAACCGCATGGTCGCTCGCGCGCTTGGCGAGCGCGTAAACCTCGGCGTGCAGTTTCGACAGATCGGGATTGACGGTGCTCATGACGCCGCGGGTGTCGTCGCCGCAGGCCGCCTTGGTATCGAGAAGGACATCGCGCAATCCCTGGATCAGGCTGCGCAGGTCGTGCTTCATGACGCGATGGAACTGGAACGTCTGGCGCGTGGTCAGCCGCAGCGTATCGCCCGCATAGTTGCGCGCAAGATCGTCGAGTTTCAGCCACTGGCCGGGACTGCAAACCCCGCCCGGCAGCCGCACCCGCGCCATGAACGAGAACGCCGCTTCCAGTTTCTGACGCCGGCGCTCGTCGCGAATATCGCGGTCATCCTGCTGATAGATGCCGAAGAACTTCATCAGCTTGGCGTCGTTCGCCGTCACCGCCGACGTAATCTCGTCGGCCAGACTCTGCTTGATGGTGCCGCGCAGATAGTCGCTGTTGGCCTTCAGCGTTTCATCCGGCCCGAGCTTGTCGAGCGGCTGGGAGACATCGCGGCTGCGATCGGGTTGTGTCTTTGCGTCCACCAAACTGGCCTCAATAAACGTCGAGCCGATAACGGCGGTCACGCTGCAGCGCCGAGAGATAAGCGCCCGCCTCGTCGCGATCGAGACCGCCATGCTCGGCAACGATATCGGTCAACGCCGCGTGAACGTCAGGCGCCATGTGGGCGCTGTCGCCGCAGACGTAGAGATACGCACCTTCCTCGAGCCATGCGTAGACATCACGGCCCTGGCGGCGCAGACGATCCTGCACATAGGTCTTGGGCGCGGCGTCCCGCGAGAAAGCCAGATCGAGACGGCTCAGCACGCCGTTCTTGATCAGCTCCTGCCACTCGACCTGATAGAGGAAGTCGCTACGGAAATTGCGTTCGCCGAAAAACAGCCATGAGCGGCCGGACGCGCCGCGGGCTTCGCGCTCCTGCATAAAAGCGCGGTACGGCGCGACGCCGGTGCCGGCGCCGATCATCAGGATCGGCACATCATCATCCGGCAGATGGAAGTGATCATTGGACTGGATATAGACCGGAACCGTGGCGTCCGCCTCGGTGCGAGCGGCGAGATAGCCGGATGCGACGCCGGCGCGCGGCACGTCGTGCAGCGTATAGCGCACCGTGCTGACCGTAAGATGCGCCTCGTCCGGCGCGGCGGCAAGGCTCGAGGCGATCGAATAGAGGCGCGGCTGCAACGGCCGAAGGCCCGCGACGAACCGGGCCGCATCGATGCCCGGCGCCGGGAAACGGCCGATCACATCGAGAATATGATGATTGTGCTGGAAAGCCGCGCGCGCTTCCTTCTGATCGGGCGCGCGCAACGCCTGCAGTTCATCGGAGCCGGTGATCTCGGCCCAAAGATCGAGAAAGCGCGGCGTGAGCGCCGTGATCTCGAACGTTCCGCCCAGCGCCTCGCCGAGGCTTATCGTGCCCTGCTTCACCGTGACAGAGGCGTCGGCGGACAGCGATAGTTTCTCAAGTATGGCTTCCACCAGCGCCGGATCGTTACGCGGCACGACACCGAGCGCATCGCCGGGCTGATAGGTCAGACCCGAATCCGCCAGCGACAATTCGACATGGCGGGTTTCCTTGGTCGATCCGCGCCCGGTCAGCACGATGTTGTCGATGACGGCGGCCTGAAACGGATGCTTCTTGTCGAATGCCGTGGACGACGGTGCGTCGCTCCGCGCCGCGGCCAAAGCTGAAACAGGCGCCTGCGCGGCCGGCGCCAGGTTGGCGACCACTGTCGATATCCACGCGTCCGCGGCATCCTCGTAATCGACATCGCAGTCGACGCGATCAGCCAGGCGCTGCGCCCCCAGTTCCTCGAGCCGCCGGTCGATCCGCTTGCCCGCCTCGCAGTATTTTTCGTAGGTCGAGTCGCCCAGCGCCAGCACCGCGTAACGCAACTGCGGCAGCTTGGGAGCCTTGCGGCCCTCCAGAAATTCGAAGAAGCCGACGGCGGTCTGCGGCGCATCGCCCTCGCCGTGCGTGCTGGTGATGACGAGCAGATCCTGTTCGTCCTTGAGACCGCGCGTCTTGTAATCCGCCATGTCGGCGAGGCGCGCCTGGATTCCCTTGGCCGCGACCTTGTCGACGAGCGCCTTGGCGAGGGTCTTGCTGTTTCCGGTCTCGCTGGCGAACAGGACGGTCAGGAGCCGCGTCGCGGATGCGGCGGCAGGACCGCCCTGCGACGGAGGTGCAAGTTCCACGATCTCCGCTGCCGCGGCGCCCGCCCGCGCGCGATGGCTGAGACCTGCGAAATAGCCGCTGATCCAGATCGCCTGTTCATGGCTGAGAGACGTCGCGAGCTGGCTGACCTGCGTCCACTGATCCGTCGTAAGTGCTGAACCTGGAAATTCCAATTTTGTCATCGCAAGCAAAACCTCGGGAGCGAACTGCCGGCCGCCGCGATTGACACTTCACAGGTCGGGGCGAGACGCCGCACGAAACGGCAGCTTCCGCATCAGTTTCGACAAATCGGCCCCTTGAATAGGGCTGGTTTGACAAAGAAAACAAGCGTTATTGAGAATAAAAAATAATACCCTTCCCTGAGCGGCCGGAACGAAATGATTATTTCGCCACCCCGGTCTTTTTTAGAATTGCGCCGAAAGTATTCGTGGGTGGGGCTGGCCGTCGATGCTGTCCGATATCCCCCGCTGTCATTGGCGCCGTCGAACACCAACCGTTCGATGGGCCTAAACCCCGGGGATCAGCCAACGGCGATGCCCAACCCTCCCCCAGGAGGCCGGAAGGATTGAACACGCGTCTCAGTGCAGCTTGCGCCTGGGTATCGGCCGCGCGAACTGCTCGATATCGGCCGCCGCCGGCGCCTCGCCATTGAAGGTGAGCACGCCGTCCTTGACCGAAATCGCGACATGGTCGCCGTCGTGTATGGCGCCCGCCAGGATCATTTCGGCGAGCGGATCCTGCACGCTGCGCTGGATCACGCGCTTGAGCGGCCGCGCGCCATAGGCGGGATCCCAGCCTTTCTCGGCCAGCCGGTCGCGCGCCGCGGCGTCGAGATCGAGCGCGATCTTGCGATCTTCAAGCAGCTTTTGCAGCTGGGCGAACTGGATTTCGACGATCCGGCCCATCTCGCTCTTCTGCAACCGATGAAACAGAATGATCTCGTCGACGCGATTGAGGAATTCAGGGCGGAAATGCGCGCGCACCATGCCCATCACCTGCTCGCGCACCGCACCGGTGTCTTCCCCTTCCGGCTGATTGACCAGGAATTCCGAACCGAGGTTTGATGTCATGATGATCAGCGTGTTGCGGAAATCCACCGTGCGGCCCTGGCCGTCGGTCAGCCGGCCGTCGTCGAGCACCTGCAGCAGCACGTTGAACACGTCCGGGTGCGCCTTCTCGATCTCATCGAACAGCACGACCTGATAGGGCCGCCGCCGCACCGCTTCCGTCAGCGCCCCGCCCTCGTCGTAACCGACATAGCCGGGAGGCGCGCCGATCAGCCGCGCCACCGAGTGCTTCTCCATGTATTCCGACATGTCGATGCGGACCATCGCGGTCTCGTCGTCGAACAGGTAGGCGGCGAGCGCCTTGGTCAGTTCGGTCTTGCCGACGCCGGTAGGCCCCAAAAACATGAACGAACCCATCGGACGGTTGGGATCCTGCAAGCCCGCGCGGGCGCGCCGCACGGCGGTCGCAACCGCGCGCACCGCTTCATTCTGCCCAACGACACGCGCCGCAAGGCTTTCCTCCATCCGCAGCAGCTTTTCCTTTTCGCCCTCCAGCATCTTGTCGACGGGAACGCCGGTCCAGCGCGACACCACCTGAGCGATGTTGTCCGCCGTCACGGTTTCGTTCATCATCGTATTGCTTTCGCTGGCCTCGATGCTCTCCAGACGCTTTTCGAGTTCAGGAATCCGTCCGTAGGCCAGCTCGCCGGCTTTCTGGTATTCGCCGCGCCGCTGCGCGTTGGCGAGTTCGATCCGCGCCTGATCAAGTTCGCTCTTGAGCTTGGCGGCATCCGACAGCTTGTTTTTCTCGGCGTTCCAGCGCGAGGTCAGGTCCGCCGACCGTTTCTCCAGATCGACCAATTCCTTTTCGAGATTCTCAAGGCGCGTTCTGGAGCCGGCGTCGCTCTCCTTCTTCAGAGCCTCCTGTTCGATCTTCAGCCGCACGATCTCGCGGTCGAGCGAATCGAGTTCTTCCGGCTTGGAGTCGACCTGCATCTTCAGCCGCGCCGCCGCCTCATCCACCAGATCGATCGCCTTGTCGGGCAGGAAGCGATCGGTGATATAGCGATGGGAGAGCGTGGCGGCAGCGACCAGCGCCGAGTCGGCGATGCGGACGCCGTGATGCTGCTCATACTTGTCCTTGAGACCGCGCAGGATCGAGACCGTATCCTCGACCGTCGGCTCGGACACGAAGATCGGCTGAAAACGCCGCGCCAGCGCCGCGTCCTTTTCGACATGCTTGCGGTACTCGTCGAGCGTGGTCGCGCCGATGCAGTGCAACTCGCCGCGCGCCAGCGCCGGCTTCAGCAGGTTCGACGCGTCCATGGCGCCGTCGGCCTTGCCGGCGCCGATCAGCGTGTGCATCTCGTCGATGAACAGGACGATGCCACCCTCCGCAGAGGTCACCTCCTGCAGCACCGCTTTGAGCCGCTCCTCGAACTCGCCGCGGTATTTCGCGCCGGCAATCAGCGAACCGAGATCGAGCGCCAGCAGCTTCTTGTCCTTGAGGCTTTCCGGCACGTCGCCGTTGACGATGCGCAACGCCAGACCTTCGGTGATCGCGGTCTTGCCGACGCCGGGCTCGCCGATCAGCACCGGATTGTTCTTGGTGCGACGCGACAGCACCTGGATGGTGCGGCGGATTTCCTCGTCGCGGCCGATGACCGGATCGAGCTTGCCGTCGCGCGCCGCCTGGGTCAGGTCGCGGGCGTATTTCTTCAGCGCGTCATAGGCGTTTTCCGCGGTGGCGCTGTCCGCGGTCCGGCCTTTGCGTAGCGCGTTGATCGCCGCGTTGAGATTTTGCGGCGTGACTCCGCCGTCCCTCAGCAATTTGAACGCGTCGCTGTCCTTGTCGAGCGACAACGCCTGCAACAGCCGCTCCACCGTGACGAAGCTGTCGCCGGCCTTTTCAGCCGCCTGTTCCGCGGTATCGAATGCGCGCGCCGTCGCCGGCGCCAGATAGATCTGGCCCGCTCCGGCGCCCGACACCTTCGGCATCTTGTCGAGCGCGGCTTCGGTCGCCTTCAGGATCGCGCGCGAATTGCCGCCGGCGCGATCGATCAGGCTTCCCGCCAGGCCCTCGCTGTCGTCGAGCAGCACCTTCAGGATATGCAGCGGGGTAAACTGCTGGTGGCCTTCGCGCATCGCCAGCGATTGCGCCGACTGAATGAAGCCGCGCACCCGCTCGGTATACTTTTCAATATTCATGGAATCTCCCTCAGCCTGCCGCCCCTGCCCCGAAGGCACAGACGCAGCATCTTCATTGGGTATTGAATTTCCGCTGGCCGCATTGACCTTCCTCAACCGGCAACGGTCGGCACACAGGATCGTCGATCCGGTGTGTGGCAAATGTAGGAATACGCTCCCAGGAAATGAAGGGCGCCGACCGGGATTTTCGTAAACCCGATGGCGTGACCAGCCTGAATCCCTTAAAGAGCCCTATGCCTGCCATCCCGGATGCGGCTGTCGCCGCCCTTTACCGCTACCCTGTCAAGGGCCTGTCCGCCGAACCCCTGCAACACGCGGTTCTCTCCGCCGGCGGGACCGTTCCCGGCGACCGCTCCTATGCGATCGAGAACGGTCCGACCGGATTCGACCCCGCCGCGCCTCGGTATTTTCCAAAGTCCCGGTTTCTGATGCTGATGCGCGACGAGCGGCTCGCCACGCTCGAAAGCCGCTATGACGACGCCAGCCGGGTTCTGACGGTCCGGATGGGCGGGGAGGAGGCGGTGCGCGCCAACCTCGGAACAGCGGAGGGCCGCGCCGCGACCGAACGGTTCTTCGCCGCCAACTTCGCGCGGGAACTGAAAGGACCGCCCCAGGTTCTCGTCGGCGACGGCCACAGCTTTTCGGACGTCGCAAGGAAAGTGGTCTCGATCATCAATCTCGGCAGCGTCGCCGCGATCGAACAGATGGTGGGGCGGCCGGTTCACCCGCTACGCTTCCGCGCCAACCTGTACGTCCGCGGCTGGCCGGCCTGGAGCGAACTCGACATGCTCGACCACACGCTCGCGATCGGAGACGTCAGCCTCAAGGTGGTCAAGCGTATCGTGCGATGCACGGCCACAAACGTCGACCCGGAGACCGGGGCGCGCGATCTCGACATTCCGAACGCGCTGGCGCGAACGCTGGGTCATCGCGACTGCGGGATCTATGCGGAAGTCGTCGCCGGCGGTACAGTCAGAATCGAAGACCGGATCGAAACTTTGCGGGATTAGAGCAAAGGAAGGCGGCACGGACATCGTCCGTGCCGAATTGCCTCAGTTCGGCATCACATAGGCGTAGACGCGGCTGCGCGGATAGACCGACTCCGCGACGCGACGGCCGTGATTGCCGGAGACGACGATGGGGTTGCCGCGCCGATCGATGCCGCTGACGACACCGACGTGACCGCCGCCGCGTCGACTCATGACGGCGATGGCGCCGACCTGCGGGCCGGAGACCCTTCGGCCGTAATGCGCGAATGACCGCGCCATGTCGGAGCCCGTCCCCTGATGCCCGGCACGCTTCAGAACCATGTTCATGAAACGCGCGCACCAGAGCCTGCTACGACCGGTCGGGTTACCTCCGATGTAACGCCGGGCTTCGGCGACGATATTCGAGACCGCGCCTCCACCTGAAAATCCGGTCTTCGGAGTGAGGGCGGCGTTGGCGTCCCTCCACTCGCGCGCTTGAATACGCTGCGCGTGGCGGTACCCGTGATGGCGATACCGGTAATACCAACGAACGTGATGGTGGTTGTAATGATGAACGTGCGCGTAATGTCCCGCACGATGATAAGGCCTTGCCGAAGCCGGCATCACAAAAGCGACGACGGCCAAGAAACACACCGCCACTGCCAAAATACGCGGCAGCCGGCGCAACGCAACTAACTGGAACATGCATGCTCCCCTGTGACACCTCCCACTTCCCCACACGCTTCACGGTGAATCCGCTCTTATGTCGTGCCGGGAAAACGCGGCGCCTTGAAATCACGAGGGCTGGGCTTTTTGAAGTCATACCTGCATTGCGTTTTACGCATATCTGCATTGCAGCACACGCCTGCCGGCAACGCCGTACTTTCCCAAATTGATGTTTTACAAGGGATATTCCAGAATTGCGGCAAGTCGTCAGAGCTGATCGCAAGACGATGGGACGCCTGCCACGCTGCGCCGCAACACGCCCCTCAAGTCTCAAGCGCAAGGAATTCTGGACACATTCAGGAAAGCTAATCGGCAATGATTATCCGTCGACCGATCCCGAAATCACGAGCGTGACCGACTCAAATTTTTGAGCGGTGCGGGCAAGAGCGCGTTTACCCTTCCTCTCTCGAGGCCTTGGCGATCTTCTCCGCCCGGCTGAGCAGAAACACGCCGTGCTCCCCGAACATGTTCCAGAACCACCACGGCGCGTTGAACCGCAACGGCCGGCCGTAAAGATTAAGCGCGACCGCACGCTCCATCTTGACGTTGATCTCGTCGCAGAGCTGGACGAAATCCTTGATGGTGCAGAAATGGATGTTCGGCGTGTCGTACCAGGTCGCCGGCAGATTGTCCGTGCGCGGCATGTGACCGCCGATCAATAACTGAACCCGCATCTTCCAGTAGCCGAAATTCGGAAACGACACGATGGCGTGGCGACCGATCCGCAGCAGGTTTTCCAGCACCGCCTTCGGCTGCCGCGTGGCTTGCAAGGTCTGCGACAGGATCACATAGTCGAAGGCATCGTCGGGATAGTTGACAAGGTCGGTATCGGCGTCGCCCTGCACCACGGCAAGACCCTTGGCCACGCAGCGGTTGACGCCCTCACGCGACAGCTCGATGCCGCGGCCGTCGATGCCCCGTGTTTCGAGCAGTTGCAGAAGATCGCCATCGCCGCAACCGACGTCCAGAACCCTTGAACCGGGCTCGATCATCTCAGCCAACAGGAGATGATCGCGGCGATAGCGGTCGGCCTCCCGCGAAGCGACCTCATCCAACGGCAGCGTCGGCTGTTCCACGCTCATCTCATCGCCCTGCATCGGCCAGGCCGCGGACCTTTCCCGCCGATTCCAAAAACGCGCGCGCGATATCGAAGAATTCGGGAACGTCGAGCAGGAAGGCGTCATGGCCGCGATCGGTCTCGATCTCGGCGAAGGAGACCCGCGCGCCGCCAGCATTGAGCGCATGCACGGTCGCCCGCGATTCGGAAGTCGGAAACAACCAGTCGCTCGTGAACGAGACCACGCAGAACCTGGTGCGGGTCCCGCGAAATGCGGCGGCCAGCACGCCGTCATGATCAGCCGCGATATCGAAATAGTCCATCGCCCGCGTCAGATAGAGATAGCTGTTGGCGTCAAAGCGCTCGACGAATGACGATCCCTGGTGGCGCAAATAGCTCTCCACCTGGAAATCCGCGTCGAATGAAAATGTCGGCAGCTCGCGATCCTGCATCCGCCGTCCGAACTTGCGATGCAGCGCCGCGTCCGACAGGTAAGTGATGTGTGCGGCCATCCGCGCCACGCCCAGGCCCCTGCGGGGATGGGTGCCCTGCTCGACATAGCGGCCGTCGCGCCAATCGGGATCGGCCATCACCGCTTGCCGTCCCAACTCGTGAAACGCGATGTTCTGCGCGGAATGACGCGTGCTGCAGGCAATCGGCAGCGCGGAGAACACGCGCTGCGGATAGGCCGCGCACCACTGCAGCACCTGCATGCCGCCCATGGAGCCGCCGACCACCGCAAACAGCGTGCCGATTCCGAGGCGGTCGATCAGCATGGCCTGCGCGCGCACCATGTCGGGAATGGTGATGACCGGGAAGTCCAACCCCCACACCATGCCGGTCGCGGGATTGGTCGAGGCGGGGCCGGTCGAGCCCATGCAGCCGCCGATCACGTTAGAGCAGATAATGAAGTACTTGCGGGTGTCGAGCGGCTTGCCGGGCCCCACCAGCGTCACCCACCAGCCGGGTTTGCCGGTGACCGGATGCACGTTGGCGACATGCTGATCGCCGGTCAGCGCATGGCAGATCAGGATGGCGTTGGATTTGTCGGCGTTAAGTTCGCCATAGGTCTGGTAGGCGATCTGGAACGGCGCGAGATCGACGCCGCAATCGAGCGGGAGCGGCTGATCGCCGCCGAACGTCGCGACCTGCGAGGTGGGATGGTCCGCTTCCTGGGCCCGATGCTCGGCGTGAGCCGGGCTCGATATCGATCGTACCTTGACCATCCTGCCGCTGACCTCCGCCGGAGGCTGCGGGAGCCCCCGGATCGCAGGCCATAAAAAACCCGGCCCGAACTTGGGTTCGGCCGGGATCAGGATTTCGCTGTCCCCGGCCTGTTTAGCGAGTTGTTTAACGTGGCTGCAAGCCGGCCGGCTCAAATGACCACGGAACAGGAGAAAAATAATCCGCGGCGCGCTTCTCGTCAAGAAGCGGATCGGCAGGGGATCGCTTCCTGCATTCGCAACAAGGCTCGCTGAAACGGGATACGAATGTTAGAAGCGGACCGCTGGCCGAGGCTCCTCCATGCGGCTGACAGGTTGCATCCATGACGAAGCCTTCCCCCGCGCCGCCATCCCTGCAGAAATTGCGCAAGGAAATCGACGCCATCGACGAGCAGGTTCACAACCTGCTGATGCAACGCGGCGACATCATCGACCGCCTGATATCGGTGAAGCAGACCCAGGAGGTCGGCTCGGCATTCCGGCCGGCGCGCGAGGCCGACATGATGCGGCGTCTGGCGCAGCGTCATCGCGGCATCCTGCCGCTCGACACCGTCGAAAGCATCTGGCGCGTCATCATCGCGACCTTCACCTACGTTCAGGCGCCGTTCTCGCTGCACGCCGATCTGTCGCTCGGCGAATCCGCGATGCGGGATTCCGCGCGCTTCCATTTCGGCTTCACCATACCCTTCGTGCCGCATTTCAATGCGCAGGCCGCCGTGGAAGCCGTGGCCAATGCGAAAGGCGATCTCGCGCTCGTCTCGGCGACATCGAGCCGCGCGCCATGGTGGCTCGCGCTGGAAGCCGACGGCGCGCCGAAGATCATCGCCCGCCTGCCCTTTATCGAGCGCGCCGATCATCCGGCCGCGTTGCCGGTATTCGTGATCTCGCGGGTCGCCGACGATGCGCGGGTCACGGAAGTGGAGACCTGGAGCGTGCGGGTCTCCGGCTGGAACGCCAATACCGCCCGCACCCTGTCGGCGCTCGCCGAGGTCGTTGCCGTGCCCGATACCGCCTTCGACGGCGCGGCCCTGCTGGTGTCGATCGCGAACGGCACCAGCCTCGACACGATCAAATCGGCGCTGATCGAGGCCGGCGCGTCGGTACGCTCGACGGCTCTCGTCGGCAGTCACGCAACGCGCTATACGATGCCCTCGTCCAGCGCGGCCGCTCGCCCGTAACGTCGGACAGCCCGGAGTTCATAATGTCCCGACCGGTGCCGAATCCCGGCATTCTCGATATCGCGCCCTACACGCCCGGCAAGAGTCCGGTGCCGCAAGCGGGCCGCAAAGTGTTCAAGCTGTCGGCCAATGAAACGCCGTTCGGTCCCTCGCCAAGGGCGATGGACGCTTACCGCGATGCCGCGGCTCACCTCGAAGACTATCCGGAAGGCACCTCGCGCATGTTGCGCGCAGCCATCGGACGCGCCTACGGCCTCGATCCCGACCGCATCATCTGCGGCGCGGGTTCAGACGAGATCCTCAACCTGCTGGCGCATGCCTTTCTCAGCCACGGCGACGAAGCGATTTCGACCACGCACGCGTTCCTGGTGTACCCGATCGCAACTCTGGCGAACGGCGCGACAAACGTGGTCGCGCCGGAAACCGGCTACACCGCCGACATCGACGCGCTCCTCAAGCGGGTGACGCCGAAGACCAGGATGGTCTGGCTCGCCAATCCGAACAACCCGACCGGCACCTATCTGCCGTTCGACGAGATCAGGCGGTTGCGCGCGGGACTGCCGCCGCACGTCTTGCTGGTGCTCGACGGCGCCTATTCGGATTATGTGTCGCGCAACGACTACGAGTTCGGCATCGAACTGGCGGCGACGACGGAGAATACCGTGCTCACGCACACCTTCTCCAAGATCCACGGTCTCGCCGCGCTGCGGATCGGCTGGATGTTCGGTCCGGCGCATATCGTCGACGCGGTGAACCGGATTCGCGGCCCCTTCAACGTCTCGACGCCCGCGATGCGCGCGGCCGCGGCCGCGATCGAGGATACCACGCACGTCCAGATGACCCGGCTGCATACGGAAAAGTGGCGCAACTGGCTGACGGACGAATTGACGAAGCTCGGCCTCGAGGTCACGCCCAGCGTGACCAATTTCATCCTGATTCACTTCCCGTCTACCCCGGGCAAGACCGCGTCCGAGGCCGACGCGTTCCTGACCCGACGCGGGCTCGTGCTTCGTGCGCTCGACAATTACGGCCTGCCGAATGCGCTGCGCATGACCATCGGCACCGAGGAAGCCAACCGCCTGGTCGCGGACGGCTTGCGCGACTTCATGGCGCAGGCATGACCGCAGCCCCCTTATTCCAGCGGCTCGCGCTGATCGGATTCGGCCTGATCGGCGGCTCGATCGCGCGCGCCGCGCGTATGCGAGGCGTTGTCGGTGAAATCGTCGCGACCGCGCGCTCCGCCAAGACGCGGGCGCGGGTGACGGAGCTCGGCATCGTCGATCGCGTGGTGGACACCAACGCCGAAGCCGCCGATGGCGCCGACCTCGCGATCCTCTGCGTTCCGGTCGGCGCGTGTGGTTCAGTGGCGCAGCAGATCGCGCCTCACCTCAAGCCGGGCGCCATCGTCTCCGACGTCGGATCGGTGAAGGGTGCCGTCGTCCGCGACATCGCTCCGCTTCTGCCCGCCGCCGTGCATTTCGTGCCCGCGCATCCGGTGGCCGGCACCGAGCATTCGGGCCCGGATTCCGGCTTCGCCGAACTGTTCGTCAATCGCTGGTGCATCCTGACGCCGCCGGACGGAACGGATACCGCCGCCGTCGACAGGTTGCGCGCGTTCTGGACCGCGATCGGCGCCAGGGTCGAGATCATGACCCCCAAACACCATGACCTTGTCCTGGCGATCACCAGCCATCTGCCGCATCTGATCGCCTACACCATCGTCGGCACCGCGGACGAACTGGGCGAGGTGACGTCCTCCGAGGTGATGAAGTTTTCCGCCGGCGGCTTCCGCGACTTCACGCGTATCGCGGCCTCCGATCCCACCATGTGGCGCGACGTATTCCTGACCAACAAGGATGCGGTGCTGGAAATGCTCGGCACCTTCAACGAGGATCTCTCCAAGCTGACGCGCGCCATGCGCCGCGGCGATGGCGAAGCGCTTTTCGAGCACTTTACCCGCACCCGCGCGATCCGCCGCGGCATCGTCGAGATCGGCCAGGATTCCGCGGCTCCCGATTTCGGGCGGCTGCAGACGGATGCACTGAAAAAACCAGTGTAAACGGTTCCGCTCGGCGCGCTCAGAACAGCGGCGGCGTCTGGGCGACCTTCAGCGGTCCGATGAAAACTCCACCGTTGACGAACCGCACCGGGAAGGATCGCGCCTTCTTGTCTTCCAGCGTTGCCTCCTGACCGATCGCGGCGAGGCCCGCCGCGACACCGACATTGGCGTTTTCACGCACGGCCTTGCCCAACCCAGGAATTGCCCGGTCCAGCGCCCCGAACAGATTGTCGATATTCTTACTCTTCATACCGGGCGCGACCTTGTCGAGAGTATCCTGCGGAACTCCCTGCTCCAGCATTTTCTCGATTCCGAGCGCCGGAATCACCTTCTCAAAACCGGTCGCCGTCATATGCAACTCGCCGTCGAGGTATCCGTCGGCGGTGAGCCCCAGCGAGCCCGCGGCTATCGCGATCAGATCGCCCTGCTGGATGCGCGACTGCTTGATCTCGATGCGGCCGCCGGCCGCCTGCAACTCACGAAACCGCGCCGGCCAGGGTTTTGGCGTGAAGTCCTTCAGCCCATGGACGATCGCGCGGACATCGGCATCGAACGGCGCAATCAGCACCGGATGAACATCGCCAATGGTCGCCCCGGTCAATTCAAGGACGGTCTCGATCGCCGGGTGATCCGGTCTGGAGTTCTCCGCGATGCGGCCGTGAAGTTCCACGTGCTTGGCGCGCGCAACCGGGGTCTGCGCCGAGGCCGCGACGCGGTCGATCACCGGATCGTCGAATACGATATCCGCGCTCTGCGGAACACCGGGCAATCCGACGATGCTGCTGCGCGCGGTGCTCCAGTTGACGACCATCACCGGCTGTCCATGCTGGGATAGCGTTGCCGGGGCCTTGAACTCCGCGATCAGCAGCCTGGGCGTGTAGATCTGCGCGACCACCAGGATATCCCCGAGCCGCGCGGTCAAGGGAGGCATCTGCGCTGCCGCCTGCTCGGCTGTCTGCGACCTCAACTCGACGGTCGCATCCTCGCAGCGGACCTCGAGACGGAACGGAAATCCGGCGACCGTCCGTTTGCCGCAATCATAGATGCGCCCGGATGCGGCTTCACGCGCCCGCCAGGCATCGACGGTCTGATCGACCTGCGAGGCAGCATAAAACCAGAACCCGCTCCACGCCGCGGCGGCGATGACCACCAGCACGGGCATGACAAAGACGGGCCAAAGACGGTGCTTGCGAGAGGCGTCGGCTGCATTCATGCGGGAGGCTGGCTCGTGAATTTGTCAGGTCGGCGAGGTCTCCGACCATAGTCGCGCAACCCCGGCAAAACCAGCCCCTTTCGGTTCCGCTTCGCCTGGCGGCGCGGCTCTGTTAA
>CAZOOO010000033.1:0-19281 GCA_964581435.1 uncultured Hyphomicrobiales bacterium
GGGGCGATATGTTCGATTTGAGCGGCAGGACCGCGCTCGTGACCGGCGCGACCGGCGGTATCGGCGGCGCCATTGCGAAGGCGCTACATGCGCAAGGGGCGACGGTCGCGATTTCCGGTACGCGCCGGGAGGTGCTGGAGACGCTGGCGGGTGCGCTGGGCGCGCGCACTCATGTGCTGCCCTGCAATCTATCGGATACTGCGGAGGTCGAGGCATTGGTGCCGGATGCCGAGAAGGCGATGGGGCACGTCGATATTCTCGTCGCCAATGCGGGCGTCACACGGGACAATCTTTTTGTACAATTGCGCGACGAGGATTGGGATGACGTGATCAGGATCAATCTGACGGCGACATTCCGCCTCGCGCGCGCGGCGACAAAACTGATGATGCGCAAACGTTTCGGCCGCATCATTGCGATCACCTCGGTGGTCGGCTTTACCGGGAATCCGGGCCAGGGAAATTACACCGCATCGAAGGCCGGACTGATCGGCATGATCAAAACGCTGGGCGCGGAATACGCGAAGCGCGGGGTGACGGCCAACTGCATCGCACCCGGATTCATCGCAACAGCGATGACCGACGCGCTGAACGAGAAGCAGCGAGAGGCCATTTTGACGAGAATCCCTGCGACTCGACTCGGAACGCCGGAAGATATTGCTGCGGCGGCAGTCTATCTGAGCTCGAACGAAGCGGCCTACGTGACCGGCCAAACGATTCATGTCAACGGAGGAATGGCAATGATTTGAGGCGCTTTCGGCCTGGGTGCCGGGGCTTGCGGCCAAGGCTTTCGATGTGTGATAAGCGGACCGGGAACGGGTGGGCAAAGAACGCCATTGCAAGAATTTGAAACCCTGTATATTGGCGGTGCGGCGGATGCCGTCGTTTGCCGGTCCGCACCTGCACAAGGCGGAAAAGACCGAGATCCTACACGACTGCAAATAGCAACAGGAATTAGCCGGTTTAATGATCCATGATGGCTCGTTTTGCGGTCGGGTCCAATTGAACAAGCGCGAGGTTTGATAATGAGCGAGATTGGCGAGCGGGTTAAGAAGATCGTGGTCGAACACCTCGGCGTAGAGCCCGAGAAGGTCGTCGACAGTGCCAGCTTCATTGACGATCTTGGCGCAGACAGCCTCGACACGGTCGAACTCGTGATGGCTTTCGAGGAGGAGTTTGGCTGCGAGATTCCCGATGACGCGGCGGAGACGATCCTGACCGTCGGCGATGCGACCAAGTTTCTCGAGAAGAACGCAAAAAGCTGACACTCTTCCGTGGTCTTGATGAAGCCGGACGGGTCGTGTTCGAACGGCCCACCGGCTTTTCCTTATGACTTGTCAGGAAGCTGGAGTTTTCCAGATGAGGCGCGTCGTCGTCACCGGACTTGGCATGGTGTCGCCGCTCGGCTGCGGGGTCGAGCCGACCTGGAAACGCGTTCTCGATGGCAAGAGCGGCGCGAAGGAGGTCGAGACCTTCGACGTGACCGACTTGCCGTGCCGAATCGCCTGCATCGTCCCGCGCGGCGACGGGGCTGACGGAACTTTCAATCCCGATCAGTGGATGGAGCCGAAAGATCAGCGCAAGGTCGATGATTTCATCATCTTCGCGATGAGCGCCGCCAGGCAGGCGCTCGACGATGCGGACTGGCATCCTTCAACCGAGGAGGATCGTTGCGCGACGGGCACTCTGATCGGGTCCGGCATCGGCGGCCTTTCGGGTATCGCCGACACTGCGGTCCTCATGAAGGAGAGGGGAGCCCGCAAGGTGTCGCCGTTCTTCATTCCGGGCCGCCTGATCAATCTCGCTTCGGGATACGTGTCGATCGAACACGGACTGAAGGGACCGAACCATGCCGTGGTGACGGCCTGTTCGACGGGCGCGCATGCCATCGGCGATGCAAGCCGCCTGATCGCGCTCGGCGACGCCGATGTCATGGTGGCCGGAGGCGCGGAGTCGCCGATTTGCCGAATCGGCATGGCCGGTTTCTGCGCCGCGCGGACGTTGTCCACCGGATTCAACGATACGCCGCAAAAGGCATCGCGTCCTTACGACAGCAATCGCGACGGCTTCGTCATGGGAGAAGGCGCGGGTATCGTCGTGCTCGAGGAGTACGAACATGCACGGCGGCGCGGCGCGAGAATCCATGCCGAGATTACGGGATACGGCCTGTCGGGGGATGGCTATCACATCACGTCGCCGTCCCCGGATGGCGACGGTGCGTTTCGAAGCATGACCGCTGCCTTGAAACGCGCCGGCATATCTCCATCGGATATCGATTATATCAACGCACACGGAACATCGACTCCGGTCGGCGATGAAATCGAACTGAAGGCGGTGGAACGGTTGCTGGGCAATGCCGCGTCAAGGACGTCGATGTCCTCGACGAAATCTTCCATCGGCCATCTGCTGGGCGCCGCGGGCGCGGTCGAAGCGATTTTCAGCATCCTTGCGATTCGCGACAATATCGCTCCGCCAACGATCAATCTCGATAATCCTTCGGTGGAAACAGCGATCGATCTCGTTCCGCACAAGGCGCGTCAGCGGGAGATCAATGTCGTGTTGTCGAATTCGTTCGGGTTCGGCGGAACCAACGCGTCAATTATCATGCGGCGGCTCGCCAATTAACGTGCGATGGAAGCAAATCCACCGTTTCGCCGCATTCGATGATAAATCCTAGAGCGTTTTCCGGCGAAGTGGATACCGGTTCGCCGCAAGAAAACGCGGCAAAACAATAATCTAGAGCTTCGCTTCTGATTCAATCAGAAGCGAACGTGCTCTAGAGGAGGGTGCATGCTGCTGGCCCGGGGCAGGGAATTCACCGGCCGCGATTGAACCGACAGGATTCAGGTTGCATTGATGACTGAAAGGCCACCCATCTCGCCGCGCAGCCCGCGCGCCGCGCTTGAACCCGAACAGGTGCCGCCGCCGCCGAGGCGTTCTGCGCGCGCGCGGAGCCCGCTGGTGGTTGCAGGAAATGCGATCATCACCGTTCTGTTGATCGGGATGCTTGGCACCGGCGGCGTTTTTATCTACGGCAAGCAGAAAATCGAAGAGCCGGGACCGCTGCAGGAAGAAAAGATCGTCAACATTCCGGCTCGCTCCGGAATGAACGACATCGCGGAGATTCTTCTGCGCGAGGGCGTGATCGACGACAATCGCTGGGCGTTCATCGGAAGCGTGTTCGCGCTGAAGGCGCGCGCGGATCTGAAGCCCGGAGAGTATGCGTTCCAGAAGAATGCCAGTCTGCGCGAAGTCATCGGCACGATTGTCGAGGGCAAGGTGGTGCAGCATCCCGTGACTATTCCGGAGGGCCTGACCTCCGAACAGATTATGGCGCGGCTTTCGCAGAACGAGATTTTTTCAGGATCAGTTCGAGAGATTCCACGCGAGGGCACGTTGCTGCCCGAAACATACAAGTTCCCGCGAGGCACCAGCCGGGAGCAAGCGGTTCAGCGCATGCAGCAGGCACAGAAGCGTGTGCTCGCGGAAATCTGGGAGCGTCGCGCCTCAGATGTCCCCGTCAAAACACCTGAGCAACTCGTCACACTGGCGTCTATCATTGAGAAGGAAACAGGCAAGGCGGATGAACGCAGCCGGGTCGCGGCCGTGTTCGCCAACCGTCTTAAACAGAAGATGAAGTTGCAGTCCGATCCGACGATCATTTATGGCCTGGTCGGAGGCAAGGGAACGCTGGGGCGGCCGATCAAACGCAGCGAGATCATGCAAGCGTCTCCATACAACACCTATGTGATCGAAGGGTTGCCTCCGGGACCGATCGCGAATCCCGGCCGGGCGTCGCTCGAAGCGGCGGCGAACCCGGCGCGAACGCGCGATTTGTTCTTCGTTGCCGATGGAAACGGGGGACACAATTTCACCGAAAACTACGAACAGCACCAGAAGAACGTCGCCCGGTTGCGGGCGATGGAAAAGCAAATCCAGAACGATACGGTTGAGCCGATAGACGATCCGGTGCCGGCCGACGCACCTGCCGCGACGGAGACCGGCGCGACGCAAGACGAACCTCTCCCGAAGCCTTCTCCGAAACCTGCCCCGCGGACGCGAACCCGGCCAGGCCGATAGGGCGCCGCAGAGCCCTCGCGGCGCTTCGCTTCTGATTCAATCGGAAACGAAAATGCTCTAACGTCGGGAACGATCTGTCTGGACGAATCCCGCATTTGGTTGCTTTGGAGGAAACCACGCGATGGCGTTGTCGAGCATGACCGGCTTTGCAAGAAGCCACGGCGCAAGCGGGCCGTATGCGTTCGAATGGGAGCTGAGGTCGGTGAACGCCAAAGGGTTCGACCTTCGGACGAGGCTACCGCCCGGCTGGGACGATATAGAGGCAACGATACGGAAGCGCGCCGCGCAGGTGTTATCGCGCGGGACGGTCTATGCCAATCTGACGGTGAAGCGCAGCAACGCGGCTCCTCTCGTTCGGATCAATGAGCAGGTCCTGGAATCGGTTCTGAAAACCGCGCGGAATTTGTGCGGCAAGATCGACGCGCTCGCGCCCAGCATTGACGGGCTGCTATCGATAAAGGGTGTTCTGGAGGTGGTTGAACCGGAGCCCGACGATGCCGAGGAACAGGCGGTGAAGATCGCCGTTGCTGAAGCTTTCGAGCAGGCGTTGCTCAGCCTGACGGATATGCGCGAGCGTGAAGGTGCTGCGCTCGGTTGCGTGCTGATGCAGCGAATGAATGAGATTGAACGTCTCGCCGGCAGGGCGGAGGCGGCCCCCGGCCGCCAACCGGGCGCAGTGATGGCGCGGCTTTCCGAGCAGATCGCTGCGCTGCTCGATGCATCGGACCGCTTCGATCAGGATCGACTCCATCAGGAAGCGATCCTGATCGCTACGAAGGCCGATGTCCGCGAGGAACTGGATCGCATTGCCTCGCATATTTCGCAGACGCGCGAATTGATCGGCAGGGGCGGTCCGATCGGACGGAAGCTTGATTTTCTTGCGCAGGAATTCAACAGGGAAGTCAACACTTGCTGCTCGAAGTCGAACGATCTCGAACTGACCAATGTCGGACTCGAACTAAAGAATATCGTCGAACAGTTTCGCGAGCAGGTCCAGAATCTGGAGTGATCGATGCCTGTTCACGATCGGGGTTTCGACGGAGTCGAACGGCGCGGCCTGATGTTCGTGCTGTCGTCGCCTTCAGGTGCCGGCAAGACCACGCTGTCGCGGCGGCTGATCGAACGCGTCGAAGGCTTGAGCCTGTCGGTCTCTGCGACCACGCGGACGATGCGGCCAGGCGAGATCGATGGTCGTGATTACGAGTTCGTCGATGAAGCGACTTTCTCGGCCATGGTCGAACGCAACGATCTGCTGGAATGGGCTGTCGTGTTTGACAATCGCTACGGCACGCCGCGCGCGCCGGTGGATGCGGCATTGGCATCCGGCCGCGACGTATTGTTCGATATCGACTGGCAAGGCACGCAGCAATTGCGGGAGAAAGCACGAGCCGACGTGGTCAGCGTTTTTATTCTGCCGCCGTCCGCCGCCGATCTCGAACGACGCCTGCACAGCCGCGCCCAGGATGCCGACGATGTCATCCGCGAACGAATGGACCGCGCCTCACATGAACTCAGCCACTGGGCCGAGTACGATTACATCGTCATCAACCAGAATATCGATGACGCGTTCGCCGAGGTGCAGTCGATCCTGAAGGCTGAGCGGCTCAAGCGCGAACGCCGAACCGGATTGACCGCGTTCGTACGAGAGTTGCAGCGGCAACTTGAAACTTAGAGTCTTCCTCCGCTTCGGACGGCATCAGAAGCGAAATGGCTTTATTATAAACTTCACATCCGCTCCGTTCCATCGCGGCGTACGTTCGCCAACTCACGCGCCATCGCAACGAAGCCGGATATCGGAACCGTCTCCGCTCGCCGCGTGGGATCGATGCCAGCCGCGGCCGCCAGCGACGCCGGATCGGCGGGCAGCGATTTGAGGCTCTGCCGCAGCATCTTCCGGCGATGCCCGAACGCGGCGGCGGCGACTTGCTCCAGCATCCGGCGGTCGCAGGGCTCGGGGTTGTCGCGTGGTATCAGCCGCACCACGGAAGACGTGACCTGGGGTTGCGGAACGAAGGCCGCGGGCGAGATATCGAACAGGATTTTGGTTTCCGTACGCCAGTTCGACAGCACGCCGAGACGGCCATAGGCCTCCTCGTTTTCACGGGCAACGATCCGCTCGGCGACCTCGCGCTGAAACATCAGCACCATGGCGTCGTACCAGGGCGGCCAGGGCTCGATGCTGAGCCATCGGATCAGGAGCGCGGTGGCGATGTTGTAAGGCAGGTTGGCGACGATCTTCGCGCGCGTCGCGCCGAGCAGGGGCCGCGGATCGAAATTCATCGCGTCCGCGTTGACGATCATGAGCCGATCGGGATAGCGATCCGATATTTCTTCCAGCGCGCCGAGCGCGCGCTCGTCACGTTCGATGGCGACGACACGCTTCGCGCCGACCGCAAGCAGCGCCCGCGTCAGTCCGCCGGGACCGGGCCCGATCTCGATGACGGTCGCATCCTGGAGCGGGCCGGCGGCGCGCGCGATCCGGGCCGTGAGATTGAGATCGAGCAGAAAGTTTTGCCCCAGCGATTTTCGCGCCGACAATGCGTGGCGTTTGATGACGTCGCGCAGCGGCGGAAGGTCGTCGATCACGCTCATGCCGAAGGTGTCGGAGCCGCCATCCGCGCGGCGAGGCGCAACGCGGCGATCAGACTAGACGGATTGGCGCGTCCCGTGCCGGCGATGTCGAATGCCGTGCCATGATCAGGTGACGTACGGATAAACGGCAATCCCAGCGTGACGTTGACCGCCCGATCGAACGCCAATGTCTTGACCGGAATCAGGGCCTGATCGTGATACATGCAAACGGCGCAATCATAAGTCCGGCGCGCTGCTTCATGGAACATGGTGTCGGCCGGAAGCGGACCTTTGACGTCGATTGCCTCAGCGCGCAGGATCGCGACGGCCGGCGCAACGATGGCCTGGTCCTCGGTTCCGAGCGATCCGTCCTCTCCCGCATGGGGATTCAATCCGGATACGACGATGCGGGGGTCTGGGATCCCGAACCGCGAGCGCAGGTCGGCAACGACAATGCGGACGGTATCCACGATCATGCGGCTCGACAGCGTTGTGATCGCGTCGCGCAAGGGCAGGTGGATAGTGACGGGCACCACCGCGACGTCGGGCGACCACAGCAGCATCACCGGTTGCGGCGGGCCGCCGTTCGCTGCCGCCAGTTCGGCGAGAAATTCGGTATGGCCGGGATGGGCGAATCCCGCCCGGTAGAGCACGCTCTTGGCAATCGGATTGGTGACCACCGCTGCCGCATGGCCCGCCACAACGTCGTTGACCGCTTGACGAATCGATCCGATCGCCGCGGGGGCGCTGTTATCGTCGGGGCCGCCGGGATGCGCGGTTGCCGGATGACCCGTGGCGACAATCGGAAGCGCTTCAGTGAATATCCTGGAGACGTCTTTTTGGCCGGCGTCCACCAGAGGAAGATCATGTCCGAGCAGCTTTGCCCGAGCCGCGATGAAGGCGCGATCGCCGAGAAGATAGAAAGGAGGGACGGCATCACTTCTGCGGCGCAGCCACGCCGCGATCGCGATATCCGGTCCGATGCCGGCCGGCTCGCCCAGGGTCAGTGCAATTGGCTTCACCACGTGGTGACTCCGGCGCGGCCTCGAATCAATGCATGCCGCTATTCATGATATCCGCGGGTATCCAATCCCCGCAGGGCCCGCGAACGTCATTGGCTCGCTGTTTTCAGGGACGATTCTCACGATACTCGATCATCGCGGATTTTCGAATATCGTCCAGGTAAGACTTGGAGCGCTTCTCATACTTGTCGGCAAACATTTTCTCCCGGATCTCTTTTTTCTTCGGGGTGTCCACGCTTGTTACCTTTTTTTCGCACACCGCCACCATTTCGATACCTTGCCGCGTGATTTCCGGCGGTGTCAGGTGCCCCACGGCTGTCTTGTCGAGCAAATCACGAAGCGGAGGTGGCAGGTCGGCGGACGTTTTGGTGATCGTGTCGCGGATGGTGGCGTTCCGCATCACCTTGATGATGCGAAGAGCGTCCGCGCAGGATTGAACGCGCTCGCGCAGAGAATTGGCCTCGTTGCGCCGTGCTTCCATCACGGAAGGCGCCGCGCCGCGCGAAACGATCAGGACAACGGGGCGCATCTGGTATTCGACCCCCTCGATTTTCGATTGATCCTCGCCGCTGTTCCTCAGCGCTTCATTGACATCGCGATCGCTCACAAGAAGGCTTTCCTTGAAGCGGCCGCGCACAAGGCTTCCCCAGACAAGATCGGCCCTCAGGCGAGACTTGATCGTGTCGGGGCGAACACCTTGAGAGGCGAGCGATTTCGTCAGCTGTTCGGGCGACATCCCCATCCGCGCGCCCATGTTGGCGTATGCATGATCAATGTCGGTCGATGTCGGGTTCACGCCGTACTTCTTGGCCTCCTTGACCTTCACCTTTTCGTCAATCAGCTCGTCGATCACCTGCTGCCGGGACGGAGGCTTGTGCGTGGATATCTTAATCAGGCGGCTGCGCTGTTCGATATCAAAAGTCGTGATCGGCTCGCCGTTGACCATGACCGCGACCGACTGCGCACGCAGCGGCGAGTTCAGGCCGATGAACGAAAGAAACGCGAATACGGCGAGACGGCTGAACAGCCGGAAGAGCAAGATCATTTTCATGTCAGTCGCGCTAGTGTCCCTTTGATTCCGAAGTTCGCATATCCTTGCCGCAACCGTTGATGCGAACTTCTGAACCACCATACTAGCAGGTCTATTGTGAACGGGGTCTCGGTCAAATCAGGCGGCACGGCCTGCCATTCAAAGTGTCTCCACTTGAAATTCAGCGTATGCCGGCTCCGCTCGACCCTCCGCGGGTCTGACCCAAGGTTCTCAGTCCAAGCTGAAGCATGAAAGCATGGTTAAGCTGGGGCGGCGTTGCTCCCGCGGAGTAAATGTATGACGTCACGTAGTTGAGGCCGAGAACAAAACAATCGTCCACGTATCCCGCGCCGACAGCATACTGGTTGATCTGGTTGGCTTCCAGATCCCAGCGTGCCGCACCCTGCACGACCCAGTTGGATGCGATCTTTATGGAGCCGGTGCCCAGAATGCCCCGGCGCCTTGTGAGAAACCCGAGGGCGGGCTGCTCCGCATAATCGCCGTACAAGACGCTCCCGGACCACCGGTTGAAACTGGCGCGGCCTTCGGCTTCGAAGCGCTGCACATTCAAGGTCGCCTCATCGATCCGCGCGCGGGTGCTGAACGTGAAGGTGCTGTTGGGTGAATAGTTGACGCTTGTCACGTAGTCGGATTGCGCGCGCTGCAAGCCGGAATTGACGCCGGTATTGGTGATGTCGGCGACGGCGAACGAGTTGAGGCCGAACAGATGATAGGACTGTCCGAACAGAAAGTTGATCGCGCCGCCCCGATCGAATTGAGTCGTCGCCTGTGCGCCCACGTTGGCGCGGCCGCCGCCCTCGACACGGTCATAACCGGAGAACTTGTCCACGCTGAAGAGGTTGCTGGCGTCGAAGACCAGGCTTTGCGCATCCTCGTTCGGCAGCCGGCCCGCATAGCTCTCGTTCGGGCGAATGATAACCTGCGCGATCGGTTCGATCGTCGTGGTGCCCCAGGGCTGAACGTTGATGAAGGGATAGCGGTACTCGACGCCCACCGCCGGCATGAGGCGGACTGTCTGCGTGGTGCCGGGCTGGATGAACTTGTCGACACCTTGCTGATTCGAGATGTCGGCGTTGATCGCGTCGGCGCGCAGCGACGCGAACGGCGTCCAGATCTGGCCGAAGGAATCGGTGAACGATTTCCGCCACTGTGCCTGTGCGGTCAAGCGCGTATACGTTCCCGGGATACCTCGAAGCAAACAATTGGCCGGCACTCTCGCCGCTGAGTCGGCCGACGTCGGCGCGCACACGAACGAGTTATTCGCCAGCGTCGAGATCGGATCGAACTGCGGCTGATCGCGCATGAGATTGACGAAGTTGAACTTGTAGCTGAACTCGCCGCCGATCACCGAATGGTTGAGGACATTCGAATAGTCGACGACAGGCGCAACCACCGGAACCAGGCTCTGATTGCCCGAGAAGCTCAGGTAGTGGATCGCGCGAGCGTCGAAGTAGCTGCGGTTGCCGACGCCGGTCAGATAGAGTTGCGAGATCGCTTCGGTCGGCAAAGTAAGGAACGATTGCATCGGGTCCTTGTATTGCTTCAACCGGTAGTCGGAGAAGAAGAAGTAGTCGCTCAGCAGGACGCCGTCCCAGCCCCAGACCCATTTGTCGTTCAGGGCAAACTGGCCCTGGGTGTCTACGCCGCCGCGGAAGTCCCGGTTGCCGGGCCTCGAACCGAAGGCGTCCGGATCAAGTTGATTGATGCCATAAGCACGGATCTGATAGGCGCCGTCCTCGAAACGTTGCCGGAATTCGCCCTGCATCAACACGCCTTGCCGCGTGGTGAACCGGGGGGAGAGGGTCAGGTCGTAATTCGGCGCCAGCGCGAAATAATAGGGGACTTCGACCCCGACTCCGAAGAAATCATAGGTGGTCACGCCCGGCATCAGGAAGCCGCTCTTGCGCTTCACAGTCGGATCCGGCGTCGAGAAGAAGGGCATATAGGCGATAGGCACGCCGTAGAATTCCAATCGGGCGTCCTCGAAGTACAGCATCTTCTCGGTCTGATTGTGAATGATGCGGGCGCCCTTGACCTGCCACAGCGGGGGCTTTTTCGGGTTCTCCTTGCAGGGCGCGCAGGCTGTATAGACGCCGTTCTCGAATACCGTGTAGTTGCCCTTGGTCCGATCGGCGCGGCTCGCGGCCATGCGCGTGTCATCGGCTGTGTCGACTCTCAGCGAATCGACGAAGCCGTCCCGGTAGTCGTCGCTCAAGTCGAGGATATTGGCGTAGGTGACCTTGCCGTCCGCATCGGTCATGCGGATGTTGCCTTCGGCGTGGAGCCGCTTGGTTTTCTGATCGTAGATGACCTTGTCCGCCTCGACGCTCGTGCCGTTGTAGAACATCTGCACATTGCCGACGGCCGACACGCGAGAATTGTTGTAGTCGTAGTCGAGTTCGGTGGCTTGAACGAGCATCTGCCCGTCGTTCTGCCTTGGCGGCGGCGCGGGCTTCGGTGGGCGAGGGTTGTAAGTGAAACTTTGCGCGGCGGCCGGAGCGGTCGCGACGACGTCCATCACGGCGGCGGCGATCAGGCTAAGAACGGCCGCCGTCAGCGAGGCCGGAATCACGGGCGCACCAGACCGATGGCGGCGCAGCAGGCTGCGCCGCTTGCGAACAAGCGATCGTCTACGGAGGGTGGCGATTGCGGCCACTATCCGTCCTCCTGGTGCAGCAAGACCAAAAAACCGGTGAGGCCGCCGACGCAGACAGGCAGCCATGCCGCGGCGATTGGATTCATCAGCTCGGCCTTGCTCAAATCCTCAGTTACCTTGGACAGGACATAGAGCAGAAAGCCCGAACCCACGCCACTTAAAACCATCTTTTGCACCCCGCCGAAGCGGAAGAAGCGGAGGCTCACCGAGGCCGCCAGCATCACCATTGCAGCCAGCAAAAACGGCTGTGCGATGAGTTTGTGGTATTGCAGCCGGTATCCTGCGGTAGCAAATCCTGAACTCTCCGACGATCTGATATAGCCCGGCAGTTGCCAAAATGACACAGTTTCGGGAGTGGAGAAGCTGTTCTGGACCTGCGCGGGCGTCAGACTGGTCGGGAGTACGAAGGTTTCCTGCTCGATCGGCGGATTGTCGAGCGTAAACCGGCGGACGCCTTTGAACAGCCAGCGGCCGTCCTCCAGGGTTGCTTCCCGCGCCTCGATACGCTCCTTGAACTCGGAGTCGGGGCCGAACCTGAACACGGTGAGCCCCGTCAAGCGCACGCCCTGCCGCTCGCTGAGCGCGGCGTTGATGATAGCCTGGCCGTCGTCGGTCACCTGGTTGATCCAGAAGCCCGATGCGTCATGGAGACCTCCTCCGGAGACGCCGCCGAACAGTTCGGCCTCCATCCGCTTGGACAATTCGCGCAGGTTGGCGGACAAGGGATTGTAAACCGTGGTCGCGAAGACGCCGAGCAAGATCGCGCACGCGAGCGCCGGCGAGATGAATTGCCACGCCGAAACGCCGGCGGCGCGGGCCACCACCAGTTCAAGCTGCCGCGACAACGCAAGGTAGCAAGTCATGGCGCCGATCAGGACGCAGAACGGGGTCAGTTTCTCAAGGAGCTGAGGCACCCTGAAAAGCGATGTTTCCGCGACCACGAGCGCCGATGCGGACGCAAGCCCGGACGTTCTCCGGACCATTTCAATGTAATCGACGAGCACGAGCAGCAGGAAAATGCTGACGAACACGCCGAGCGCAGCCACCATGAAACGGCCGGCAAAATAACGACCCAACGTGTTCGTCAACATGCTCATGCGGCGACCGGCCTCTTCCCCAGCAGGCGGAGGAGCCGCGTGTTCGATCTGTTGATCGCTTCCATCAACGCGGCAGGCGGTTCGAGCACGATTCCGGCGACGATCACCCGCAGGCTGATGCCAATTGCCCCGAATAGAAGCAGGTATTGCAGAAGCGCCGCGACCGGCGACTTCACGGTCATGACCGAAAGCGCGAAGCCCGCCATGCGAAGGCCGAACACGGCCGAAATCGCCGCTCCCATGGAGAAATTGCGGCTCTGACGCGTGGTGCGCGGTGTTCCGAGGAATGCGAAGGTCAGCGCGGCGAAGGCGAACGGATAGATCGGGGCGGTGAATCGATCGTGAAGCTCGGCGCGGAATTGGCCGGGCAACTGCTGAACCAGCGGGTCGTTCTGATAGGGAGCAATCAACTCCCAAAGGTAGCGTTCGCGAATGCCGTAAACGACGTCATGTCCACGGTTGGAGAATTTCGACATATCGAACGCATTGCGGCGGAACGCCACCATGTTCGGTTCGCGCTTGCCCTTTTCGAATCTCTCCAGGTGTCCGTCTTCAAGAATGAGGAACGATCCGCTGTCGTTCTTCATCACCGTTCCATGGTCGGCGATGATACTGAGACGCTCATCCGAATTACGGCGGTCATCGATGAAGATTCCTGCGAGCTGGCCACCTGGCTGCCGCTCCCGAATACGGATTGTCAGATTCGGATCGAGTTGCGCAAATCGTCCCGGCTGCAGGACGTTCGCCAGAACGTCGGCGGTGATTTCGGCGTCCCATCGCTTCAACCGGCGCATCCCGTCAGGTGCAAGGTAGGCTGCGATGAATGCCACCAGCAGGGCCACGACCACGGTTGCGTAGAGGAACGGCCGGAAGAGCCGGAACGGCGACAGGCCGGCGGCGTTCATCACGATGATTTCCGAATCCGTCGCAAGCTTGTGGAGGGTGTGCGAGACCGCGATCATCAGCGCGATCGGAGAAATGATCAGCACCAGCACGGGGATGGCAAGGCCGGTGATCCCCAGGAACGTCAGGATGGTCTGCCCCTGGCTGGTCATCAGGTCGATGCCGCGCAACGCCTGCGTAATCCAGATCACCCCCGTCAGGCTGACCAGGACCACGGCGAACGACGCCAGCGTCGTCCGGAAAATATACTTGTCTATCGACCCCATCGGTCTGAGCGGTCCCCAATCCTTTCAGGCGAAAACATCCGGCGGCGCCCCCCAGGCCGCGACCGGGGCTTCCCCGGCATCCCGCATGTTTTACCTGACTCGTGCCTGAGTACCATCCCCTTGATCTGTCAACAAAATGGCTGAGCCTTAATGTCCAGCGATTATAGTTAAAATCCGCAATATGATCCGGTAGCGGATCTTGGCAGCGTTGCCTTTGACAGGCCATAGTCGGTAAGTCACACGCTGGCCCGATTCCGACGCTGCGCTACCCTTGAATCCTGGAGGTTTCCCGATGCCCGACGCCGTCAAGGTCGGCTTTGTTCCCTTTTCAACCGCTTCGCGCGGGACCCTCGTGCTTTTCTGCGATGATGCGCTGAAGTTCGGCCGGGCCGCGAGCAAGGCGCTCGGGTCGTCAGCCGGACTTGTCGAACGCGCGGCCGCGGCCAATCAGTTCAAAGGCAAAAGCGCGACGACGCTCGATGTTCTCGCGCCGGACGGCCTCAAGGCCAATCGCCTGATCGTCGTGGTCGCCGGCAAAGCGCCGGCTCTCAAGAGCAGCGATTTCCTGAAACTCGGCGGCGTTATCGCGGGAAAAATTCGGAGCGATAACAATGGCGTGACGGTCATCGCGGAACTGCCATCGGCAACGCTGGAGCCGGATCAGTCGGCCTCGCTGGCGTCCGGCATCCGGTTGCGCGCTTACAAATTCGACCGGTACAAGACGCGGAAGAAGGACGACGATGCGGCATTGCGCGCCGACATATCGATCGCGGTCGCCGACGTCGCCGCGGCGAGGAAAGCGTTCGCGCCGGTCAATCACGTTGTCGACGGCGTCATTATCGCGCGCGATCTGGTGAACGAGCCGCCGAATGTCCTCTATCCCGAGGAATTTGCGAGACGCACGCGCCGGTTGCGCGCGATCGGAGTCGGTATCGAGGTTCTTGACGTCAAGGCGATGACCAAACTCGGCATGGGGGCGCTGCTGGGTGTGGGGCAGGGGTCGGCACGGCCAAGCCGGACGGTCGTCATGCGCTGGAATGGCGGCAAAAAAGGCGAGCCGCCCGTCGCTTTCGTCGGCAAGGGCGTCTGCTTCGACACCGGCGGAATCTCGATCAAATCCGCCGGCGGCATGGAGGACATGAAGGGCGACATGGGCGGTGCGGCCTGCGTCGTGGGGTTGATGCACGCGCTCGCCGCGCGCAAGGCGAAGGTGAATGCCGTCGGCGCAATCGGCCTTGTCGAGAACATGCCGGACGGCAACGCGCAGCGGCCCGGCGATATCGTGACGTCGATGTCGGGACAGACCATCGAGATCATCAACACCGATGCCGAGGGGCGCCTCGTTCTTGCAGACGTGCTCTGGTATGTCGCCCGCAAGTTCAAGCCGAAGGTCATGGTCGATCTCGCGACGCTCACAGGCGCGATCATGGTGGCGCTCGGCACCGAACACGCCGGCCTGTTCTCCAACAATGACGAGTTGTCGGAGCGGCTGACCAAGGCCGGCCTGGAGACCGGCGAGCGGGTCTGGCGGATGCCGCTTGCGCCTGAATACGACAAGCTGATCGACTCACAGTTCGCCGACATGAAAAACACCGGCGGCCGCTATGGCGGCTCGATCACGGCCGCGCAATTGTTGCAGCGGTTTGTCGACGACACCCCGTGGGCGCATCTCGACATCGCGGGAACGGCGATGGGCGCTCCCAAATCCGACGTCAATCAGAGTTGGGGATCGGGGTTCGGCGTGCGGCTGCTGGACCGCCTCGTCGCGGAGCATTATGAAACGCGGCGATGACGGAAGTCCTGTTCTATCATTTGCAAAACATGTCGATCGAAAACGTTCTGCCGCCGCTGCTCGAAAAAACCTTCGAACGCGGGTGGCGCGCCGTCGTACACACCACCTCCGCGGAACGGGTCGATGCGCTCGATGCGCATCTGTGGACCTATCGCGACGATTCGTTCCTGCCACACGCGACGTGGCGGATCGAGGATGCCAGCGAGCAGCCGATCGTGCTGACGATCGACGGCCACAATCCCAATCGGGCGACCGTCCGGTTTCTGATCGACAATGCCCCGCTTCCGGCCGATCCCGATACCTATGAGCGGCTGGTGCTGATCTTCGATGGCGGCGATAATGTCGCGCTGGATACCGCGAGAGATGTCTGGACGGAATGCAAGTCGCGAGGGTTCGAGGCGACCTACTGGCAGCCTGACGAAAGAGGCCGCTGGCAGCGTCACAAATAGCCAAATAGAGCGATTGTAATTTGATAATACTTGAAGCTTTTTGATCTGACACTAGGGTCCAGCCATGGTCGCGCCGCAAATTGGTGTTGGGACAGGCATCTTACGATCCATCGGGATAAAATTCGTCGTGAGACAGCCCAGATTTCGCCGAAGGGCTCTGATGTCGCTCATTTTGATGGCGCCGCTTGTATCGGGCTGCGGCAGCGCGTCGGATATGTTTTCGTCCGATCTGCTATCAAAGGACGCGGACTGGTTTTCGCGATCCGGCAGGTTGTTCGTCAAGAACGTTTCGATTGAAGCGCCGCCGCTCACGCCGGACAAGCCGGTCACGCCGGACGACCTCATCAGTGCGGACGGTCTTTGTCCGGGCATGGCGCCGCCGATCGGCGCAGGTGAATCCAGCGCGCTCTCCGACAGCGCCGCAGGTGCTCCGACCACCCCGGCGCTCGCAGCATCCGCAACGGGTACGGTGGCATTAGGTCATACCGAGTGCGACGTGACGCGCGGCCTCGGCATGGCGCCGGACAATGTCAGTCTGTCCAGCAATTCGCAGGGCGATCGAGTTGCGGTCCTGACGTTCCTGAAGGGTCCACGCGCCGGAGTCTTCACTTTTACGGCGGGACGTCTGTCCTCGATCGAGCGGGCGCCTGAATCAGCCGTATCCCAGAGGCCGGAGCGGCGAGCGAAAAAACGGTAAAAGCGCGAAATAGAGCCTTTCCGTTTCTGATGGATTCACAAGCGGAAAGGGCTCTGTGATTGTGATCCGACGCGTTTTCTTCACGAGAACCGGTTTCCATCCCCGGATCAAGCTCGGGAACATGCTTCGCTTGAAAACGCCGTACGTTTTCCCGGCGAAGGTTTTCCGTCAGCCCGCGGTTTTATCGTAGGATGAACTGGCCTCCAGCCATTGCTCTTCCGCCCGCCGCAGCGCATCGGCTGCGCTGGCGCGTGCCTTGGTGAGTTGCGCCGCCTGTTTGGGCTCGCGCTTGAACAGGTCCGGCAACGCAAGGGCGACGTCGATTTTTGCGATGATCCCTGTGATTCGCTCGATCTCGGCCTCGGCGGCCGTGATCTTCTGTTTGAGCGGCGCGCGCCTTTCGCGCCGCGGCTTGTCACGGCTGGCGTCACGCTCACCCGACGACCCGCGGTCGCGGCTGTTCGTGCGCAGCCCGCGCGCCGACAGCACCGCGCGTCGGTATTCCTCGAGGTCGCCGTCGTAAGGCGTAACGGTATGGTCCGCCACCACCCATAGCCGGTCGGCGCAGGCCTCGATCAGATAGCGGTCGTGCGAGACCATGATGACGGCGCCGGGATACTCGTTGATGGCTTCGGCGAGCGCGGCGCGGCTGTCGATATCGAGATGGTTGGTCGGCTCGTCGAGAATGATCATGTTGGGAGCGAAGAACGTCGCAAGCCCGAGCAGAAGGCGCGCCTTTTCGCCGCCCGAAAGACTTCGGACAAGGGTGTCGCCGGCCTTGCCGGAAAAGCCGATGCCCCCCACGCGGGCGCGGATTTTCGTCTCCGGTGCGTCCGGCATCAGCCGCCGCACATGGTCGTAGGGCGAGCCGTCGAGATCCAGTTCGTCGGTCTGATGCTGGGCGAAATAGCCGATCGACAGCTTGTCGGCGCGCACCACCTTGCCGGCGAACGGTTGCAGCTTGCCGGCGAGCAGTTTGACGAGGGTGGACTTGCCGTTGCCGTTGGCGCCGAGCAGGGCGATGCGATCGTCCTCGTCGATCCGCAAGGTCACGCGCTTGAGAACCGGCAACTCCGGATCGTAACCGACGACGGCCTCGTCAACGGCGATGATCGGGGGCGACAGCAGCTTGTCCGGCACGGGAAAGGAAATCTCGCGCACGTCCTGCGTGACCAGCGCGGTCACGGGCTTCATGCGTTCGAGCATCTTCACGCGTGACTGCGCCTGGCGCGCCTTCGAGGCCTTGGCCTTGAAACGATCGACGAAAGCCTGGAGCCGCTTGCGCTCGTCCGCCTGCCGCCTTGCGTGCCTGGCGTCGAGCAGTTCGCGAGCGGCGCGCTGTTCCTCGAATGCGGAGTAGGTTCCCTTGTAGAGCGAGAGCTTGCCGCGATCGAGGTGCAGAATCTGATCGACGGACGTGTCGAGCAGGTCGCGGTCGTGACTGATGATGATGACCGTGCGCGGGTAGTGTGCGAGGTGGTCTTCCAGCCACAGCGTTCCTTCAAGATCGAGGTAATTGGTCGGCTCATCCAGCAGCAACAAATCTGGTGAAGCAAAGAGGGTTGCCGCGAGCGCGACGCGCATGCGCCAGCCGCCTGAGAATTCCGAACAGGGGCGGGCCTGGTCCGCCGTTGAAAACCCGAGACCGCTCAGGATCGACGCCGCCCGCGCGGGCGCGGAATGGGCGTCGATATCGACCAGACGCGTCTGGATATCCGCGATACGGCCCGGGTCGCGGGCCGTTTCGGCCTCACGGAGCAGCGCATGGCGTTCGAGGTCGGCCTTGAGCACCACCTCGATCAGGCTTTCCGGACCGTCCGGCGCCTCCTGCGCGAGGCTGCCCACGCGCCAGCGCGGCGGAACGGTAATGGTGCCGGTCTCGGTCGGCAGTTCACCGCGTATCGCGTGGAACAGCGTCGACTTGCCGAGGCCGTTCCGCCCGACGAAACCGACACGCGCACCAGGCACGATTTGAACGGAGCTATGGTCGATCAGCAGCCGTCCGGCGATGCGGATCGAAATATCGGTGATGGATAGCATACTTTGTATTTCACTGCTGCGCCGGCCAAACGCAACTCGTTTGTGATTATTCGGGAGCGGGGGAGGCGGGGACTTCAACCGAACGAGGCTCGACCGAACCGAACCGGGTCAAGAACCTCAGCTATGGGTGATCCTGCGCACGAAGCTGCCGCATCAGCAACTGAAGCTCGAAGGGAAGTTCCGATTCCTCCGGCCGCACGTCGGTCCGCAGCCGCTCGCCGATCGCTTTCGCGACCGCTTTGCTGGTCGGCGGATCGATCCGGTCGGCGCTTTCAGCGGTTCGGTCGGGCATTTCGGTTCCGTGTCCCTGCGGGCGCTATCGCTATAGAGTGCTCTAGGTATTAAGTCCCGGAGCGGCAAATTGTTTCGGGGGTATGCCTACCGCGTGCGGGATCTTCAAGCCCGAAGATCGCGGCCGATGTGGATATCGATTGACGGCCAGGGTCTCGGAATTAAAAGGCCGGGTCGAGCCCGCACGCTCGCAACAGGGGCCGCGCAAGTCGTTTCAACTATCTAGTGGAGTGAATTTGACATTCGCTACCCACCTTGCAGCAAATCCGGCAAGCGAATGTCAAATTCAAAACTCCACTAGAAAACCAATAATTGCTAGAGCGGGATGAGGAAAAGTGTGCAGCGGTTTTCCGCCCGCATCCCGCTCTA
>CAZOOO010000034.1:0-18370 GCA_964581435.1 uncultured Hyphomicrobiales bacterium
TCGATCACGTTCATGATCCTGGATCGATTCGATCCAGGATCATCGTGATCTAGAGAGAGGTTCCAACGATCTTCCAGTCCAGCAGATCAGCGGACGCGACCGCATACCGGTTGCCGAAATGTTCGATGTCGGCGCAGGTCCGTCCGTTTGATTGCGTGTAGTCCCGTACCGAGAAACCACCGCCGAAGTTGGCCTTGATCGATTTCTCGACCCGCGAGCGGGATGCTGGATCCGACGCGCGATTGGTGTTTTCACCACTCGCGGCGCCAGCGATTCCCGGCAGCAGCAAGAGAGGGACAGATGCGCACCCTTTGACAAAATCTCTACGCTTGATGTCCATCGATCTGTCACCTCTTGTTCGAGCGATATTTGTTAAATGATGCTTCGAAATGAACCGAACGACTCTGACTTGCCGGTGATTCACCGACTTGCCGGTGATTCACCGGCGTAAGGTACGACAGAGACATAAAGCCGGCCAAACGCGGAGCGGCCTTGGCGTGCATGGACTGAAAATCACGATGTGAAAATATGATCGAGACGGCTGCGTTATGCAAGCCAGGGTCGTTTCGTGGTGTTAGCGGCAATCGGCGCGTGCGGCACCCACGGGTGCGCGATCAAAACGCCGGCAAATGGCCGGGCACGCCAATGCTGGTCTCATACCGGAACCCGTCGTGCCGGCGCGTCACGGGTGCGGTTTAAGCTCCACGAGCCGACCTTCGCATCGGGTCCGCACGTCAGCACCGTTAGCCGGCTTGCGGTCAAGGGTCGGTGAACCTGAGCGCCGCAACTTACCGCCGCAAAGCCGGGGCGCGCGCGCCAAAGAACCTGGGAACAGACGCTCTTCCTTGGCGTTCTATGCCATCCATCATCTGGAGGTGCAGATGGCCAGCGCACAACGTAACGATCGCCGGGCCAAGTCGGGAAGCGACCCCAAATCGACAATGGCGGAGCGCTTCCTCTCCTATGTCAAGCGTTTCTGTCCGTATTTAAGTTGAAGGCCCGGCGCGTCCGACAGGACGGCCGGGCCCCAATGACGAGTTATTCTCTTCCGAACCTCAGTGAGCAGGGGCGGACTCTGCAATCGCCGCGTGAACGGGTTTGGCGCTCCTGAAGCCCACGCGCGAGAATGACACATAGAACGCGGCGATATTCATGAGTGCCCAGATGAAGAAACCCAGAGTGTAACCGCCCATCAGATATTTGCTGCCGGCCAGGATCGCCGTCATGGTGAACCCGCATGCAGCACCGGCAGCCTTGGCTAACCCGCTCACTGCACCGACATGCACGAAGTACATGGGGATCAGCTTGACCACAGCCGCTGCGGCGGCGCCGGATAGCGCCGCAAGCGCGTAAATAACGGCCAATTCGATAGTCAGCGAGATCTGCAAGGCCAGGAGCACCGCCAGCACTGACATCAGTCCGAACATGACGCTCAAGAGGCTCAGCACATCGTAACGGTCAGCGAGCCAGCCGCCCAATGGCCGGGTGATCGCCACGCAGACCACGAAAATCGGCGTGTAGACCGCAACCGCGGTCGACGCTTCCACGTGCCAATGATCGACCAGATAGGTCGGCAGCGTTGACGCGAAGAAGACCAGCGTGCCAAACGCGACCCAGTAAAGACCGGGAACCAACCATACCACCACGCCCGAGCGGTAGACGGCGAAGATCTCGCTCATCGAGGTATTCTTGAGTACCCGGTTGGGCGGATCCGACGTAAAGAACATATAGATCACAGCCATCAACAACGTGGGAATGGCGAATATCGGGAATATCAGCCGCCATCCGTCCGGATCATTCGAGTCAAAAACATTGGTGAGCAGATACGAAACCGCAAGCATGCCCACTGTAATTCCGACATTGCCAAGCGCGAAAAGACCGAGCGCGGTTCCCTGTTTCGATTTGGGATACCAGGACGAGACATGGGCGTTGCCGACCACGAAACTCGCGCCGCCAAGTCCAAGCATCGTTCCCAGAATCAGGAAGCCGTAATAGCTCTCGGCAAAAGTTCCCAAAAGCAGAACCACGGAGAGAACCACAAGCAAAAGCGTGAAGACCGTGCGCCCGCCGTACTTGTCGGCCCAGATGCCGAGGGGGATGCTGATGCCGGCCGCGAAAAGCGGTTCCATCGCAGCGAGAACCAGCACCTGCGTGCTCGTAAAATGATACCGCTCGATCATAAAGGGAGCGAGCGCGGAAAACATTCCCCAAATTGCGAAACCGAGGGAGAATGCCACGGTCGATATCCACAAAACCCTTGTGTTGCCTGGCGGCTCTGCGGTCTTGCCAGCTCCGACACTAAAATTTTCCACGGTGACTCCTCGTCATGGCTTCCGTATCGCCGGCGCAACGCCAACATGCCGGACGACACCAAATGAGCGACTCTATCTTGGCGCCGTTATGTCAACTTTTCTACATAGTAACTCTTGGCGGCGTTGGCGTCTATCGATTTCAGAAAAGGTACGTCGATGGTCCACGCTCATCGCTTGATCAGGACGGCGAATGGCCGATCGGACAGTTCGGCCGGACGCTCGCTCGCACACTCGCATAGCCGATAACCGCATATCGAGCCTTTCCGCCTGTTTGTCCGCCATTCTCAGAGACGTCAAGGAGTTCAATATGCTGGTGGATGGAAAATGGGCATCGGACTGGCAACCGGTCCAGGCCAGGGACGAAAAGGGCGGCTTTGTCCGTCAGACGTCCGGCTTTCGCAACTGGATCACTCCCGACGGGAGCGCCGGGCCGACCGGAGAAGGCGGCTTCCCCGCAGAACGCGGCCGCTACCATCTTTATGTCGCGTTGACCTGTCCCTGGGCCTCGCGCACCCTCATTGCCCGCAAGCTGAAGAAGCTTGAGAGCGTCGTCTCGCTGTCGGCCGTGGAGCCGGCATTGACCGACCAGGGCTGGCGCTTCGGCGACTATCCGGGTTCCGACCGGGACGAGGTCAACGGCGCGACCTATCTGCACGAGCTCTATACACGAGCCGATCCGGGGATCTGCGGGCGCGCGACGGTCCCGGTCCTCTGGGACAAGAAACGCAGGACCATCGTCAATAACGAATCCGCCGAAATCGTGCGCATGTTCAACTCGGGATTCGCCGGGTTGGCAGACGACGATGTCGACCTTTATCCGCCAGCGCTCCGCACCGCGATCGATGCGCTCAACGACCGCATCTATCCGGCGCTCAATAACGGCGTTTACCGCGCCGGCTTCGCCACGACGCAAATCGCTTACGACGAAGCGTATGACGACGTTTTCGCGATGCTGGACCTATTGGAAAACTATCTGGCGGACCGCCGATTTCTGCTGGGCCTGACGTTCACCGAGGCCGACATCCGCCTGTTCGTGACCCTGGTTCGTTTCGATGCCGCCTATCACGGGATTTTCAAATGCAACCTGCGGCGCATCTCCGAACAACCCAACCTCACCGCCTATCTCAAGCGTGTGCTGGACGTTCCCGGGATTCGCGACACCGTGAACATCGATCATATCAAGAAAGGATACTATTCCATCAAATCGCTCAACCCGAACGGCATCGTCCCGAAAGGTCCGGACCTCAGCGACCTCGGCCTTTGATGCGGAACGACTGCCGGTAGCGTTTCCCGGATGCGGCCGAATCGCCGCGTGTGTGCTCGACGGCCTGCTTGCCGCGCGCCGGCCAGTCAGGGCGCGCCGAGCGCGACCGGCCTCAGATCAGCGAAGCCACCGCCTCCAGCCCGATGAGGCGCGCCAGCGCACGCACCTCCCGCTTCTGGTCCTCCCGCAGCCTCGTCAACAACGGCTGGGCCGCGACCTTTATCTGCTCGATCTCGGCGGCGCGAAGTGCGGCGTGCCTGCCCGACCCAGAACGCCGCTCGTGAACTTTTTGGGCGGCATCGCGCAATGCGCTTTCCACGGCCGGCCAGTAGGGCTCCTGCCCGGGCGTCAGTCGCAGCCTTCCCTTCAACGCCGCGATCTGCATGTCGCTGAGCAACGAGTAGTCCTTCTGGACGAACTGGTTTGCGAGTTTGGGCCTGGGACGCGGCAACGGGGGCTCCTCGATCGGCGGCGTCGGCGGCGCAGTCTCGGCATCGAAGGGAAGATCGGTCGCAACCGCCGGCCGCAGTGCTTCCGGCAACGCCAGATCGGCGCCGGCGTCAGGCGCCGCAGCCTGAATCAGGACCGGAAGCCTGTCTGTCTTGCGTTCGCGATTGGCTGCGGGTTCGGCCGGCTCTGCTTCCACCGACTGTGGAGACGGCGCTGCCACGAACCGGACCATCAGAACGTTGCCGTGGCCGAAGATCTCCGCCAGCGCCACCCCGGTGACGACGCAGCACGCGAGCGCCAGAATCGTCATCGTCCGCGTCAAAAGAGGCCTCCGGTTCAGTCCACGAACCCAGCCGATTTGATCCCCACAACGTGCTATGAATCAAGGGTTGTCGACGCAAGGCGGAACCGGGCGACCGTTATTCACACGGAAACCGCGTCTCGAACGCAACGATCCGCCGTCAGGCCGCCAGAATATAGGCGTCCTGGATGTCGGCGACGAGTTCGGATGCTTCCCAGATTGCATCTGACGGGATCGCGCTCATGCTGACGGTCCAGTTGGCGCCGCTGCGGGTTTTCGGCGTGCCGACGATGTCGAACCGCACCTCGCGGCACAACGGATTCCTGCCGAACGCCGCGGCTACGCGCGCCTGCAATTCCTGGATGGTCGCCGGTGTTTTCTGCGACACGATGCCGCGTTCCATGACCTTTTGCCCGCCCGAACGGTATCGGCCTCTCGGGGGCAGATACATACCGTTCCAGGATAAAGGTTGCCTCGATATCGGTTAATGAGTTGTTAACAATGGAACCAGACGCGCTTGGACTGACCCGATTTGGAAAACCGACCCGGCGGGACCGCGCGCCGTCGCCGCGACGAACCCACGAAGCCGGTGATCACGTCCAGCCCATTACTTGGTCCGTTTTACTTGGTCCGTTTGAGTTCCTCCAGCACCTCATCGATGGTCGCAAGATGCGTTTCCACGGCCTGGCGAACCAGCGTGTAGGGCTTGGGATCGTCCGGGTCGTCCGCCCTTCGGACAACAAAGCCGCGTTTGAAGGCCATCGCCCGCGCCTGCCTGAATTTTTCCAGGTCGTCATTGATCGTCATCATTATGATCCTCTCTCCTTCGCCGTTAGAAAGGCGATCGCGCCCGAAATCGCGGCCTCCATCTATTCCAACTCCGCCCTATTCATCAACGCAACGCGCGCGCATGTGCTGCCGCGCGTCTTGTCTCGTCCGAAAGTCGGTTCCCGCTTTGCGCGGGCGCGGCCCTCCGGTCGGGATCATGCTTCAGATCAAGCGGAACGCGATCACGAATCCCAGGACGATAACGGCAGCGCCGATCGACGCCCAAAGGCCGAGCCGCTTCTCGATTTCGCGGCGAATAGCGTCGCCGTAGCGATTGAGCACGATCGCGACGATGAAGAAGCGGCCGCCCCGGGCGATGATCGAGCACAGGATAAACAGCCAGATGTCGTATCCGGCGAAACCCGAGGTGATGGTGACGAGCTTGTAGGGAATCGGCGTCAGGCCCTTGCCGATGATGATCCATGCGCCCCACCGCGCATACGACGCGCGAAACGCATCGACTTTATCGCCCAGTCCGTAGAGATGAATGAGCCATTGGCCGACCGAGTCGTAGAGCAGCGCGCCGATCGCATAGCCGAGCACGCCGCCGGCAACCGAGGCGATCGTGCATACGGTCGCAAACAGCCAGGCGCGTTGTGGCCGCGCCAGCGTCATCGGCAGCAGCGTGACATCGGGCGGCACCGGAAAAAACGAGCTTTCAGCGAAAGCCACGGCCGCCAAAACCCAGAGCGCATGGGGCTTGTCGGCGGCGGCGATGCACCAGTCGTAGGTCCGTCTCAGCATGGCGCGATCAACCATCGCGGGACCGATTTGTCCATGGCCGAGGTGAAGATTCAGCGACGCTTGCACAGCCGATGGACATCGAGCGCCACGATCGGCCGGATCTGCCGTTCTGGTTGGCGAAAGCCGAACCGAATACGATGATGGACTCACGTCGCGCGCGACATATTGCAGCGGTCATCGCCCATTCAGATTGCCTCTGATAGACTGTAGCCGAGTTACGGTCGCGCGTCGCGGCCAGCAACCAAACTGCCGCAGTATCTTCCATGCCAGCACATTCCGCGCGTCGTCTCTGGTGTGTCCTGCTTGCGCTCGTGAGCGTGGTCGGTGTCGCCTGCCTCGCGGGCAGACGGGCGGACGCCGGCGCGCCAACCCCGATCAGGTTCTCGCTCGACCGCCCGATCGATGCCGCCGTGGCTCCGGTCGTTCTGGCGTCGACCAGGGGACTGTTTCGAGCGGAAGGCCTGAGTGTCACGACGACAGCCGCCGCCAACACGGCGGACGCCATCACGCGTGTCGCGGCCGGCACGAGCGAACTGGCGCTCGCCGACCTCAACGCCCTGATCCGCTTTCGCGATCAGCCGGGCGCACCTCCGGTCAAGGCGGTGTTCGTGCTGTTCGACAAGGCGGCCTATTCCTTTATTGCACGCAGGAGCCGGGGCATCAACACGCTTGCCGACCTCGAAGGCAAGACGGTCGGCGTCACTGACGGCGATCTTTCCATCAGGCTGTGGCCTGCGCTGGCGCGGCGGAACGGATTGCAGATCAAGACCGTGAAGCTTCAGCAGATCGGCCCCGCCGTTCGTGAACCGATGTTGTCGGCGGGTCAGCTCGACGCCATATCCGGCCTGTCGTACCTGTCGGCGATCGACCTGCGCGATCGCGGCATCCCGGCCGACGATATCGCCGTGCTGCGATTTTTTGACTACGGCTGTGCCGCCTACGGCAGGACCCTGATCGTCAACCCGGAATTCGCAGCCGACAGGCCGGAAGCGGTGAAGGCGTTTGTGCGCGCGGTGATCGCCGGTCTGCGGCTCACCGTCAGGGAGCCCGCTCAGGCCGTCGATGATGTGCTGTCCCGGATGAATGGCGGATCACGCGCTGTCGAACTGAAACGCCTGCATGCGGTCCTGAACGACAACATTCTGACCAGCGAGGTCAGACTCAGCGGTATCGGCGGTATCGACCCGGTCCGGTTCGAGACGCTTCTCGACCAGATCGCCGAGGATTTCAAATTTCGCAATCGTCCGGCGGCCGCGGATATTTTCGACAACAGTTTTTTACCGCCGGCCAGTGACCGCAAGATCACGCAGGCCGATTGAACGGCAATGGCCCGCCTCTACGCGCGCGTTCTTGGATTGCTTGGCAGGGAAGCGCGGCTTGGCTGGATTTTAGCCGGCGCCAACCTTTTGCTGGCGGGCGCGCAGTTCGCCGAGCCGGTGCTTTTCGGCCGCATCATCGACGTCCTCTCCGGCAATCCCGCTGCAAGCCCTTTCGGGACGCTCTCAACATCGCCGTGGCCGTTGCTCGCGGTCTGGGCGGCTTTCGGCCTGTTCACGATCCTGTGCGGCGTGATCGTGGCGCTGAATGCGGACCGCCTCGCCCATCGCCAGCGCCAGGTCGTACTGACGGGCTATTTCGAGCACATCATGCAGTTGCCGCTCGCCTACCACGCCGGCACCCATTCGGGACGGCTGATGAAGGTGATGCTGCAAGGCACGGACGCGCTATGGCGGCTATGGCTCGGATTTTTCCGCGAGCATTTCGCGGCGATGATGTCGCTCGTGGTGCTGCTGCCGCTGTCGCTCTATATCAACTGGCGGCTGGCGATCCTTTTGTTCGTGCTGTGCATCGTATTCACGATGCTGACGACGCTGGTGGTTCGCAGAACCTTCGACATGCAGAACGAGGTGGAGGCGCATTTCAGCGATCTTTCCGCGCGAGCCTCCGACGCTCTCGGCAATGTCGCGCTGGTACAAAGCTTTGTTCGCGTCGATGCCGAGGTTCAGGGCCTGCGGCTCGTCGTCGACAAGCTGCTGGCGGCGCAGATGCCGGTGCTGTCGTGGTGGGCCGTCGTCACCGTGATGACGCGCGCCTCGACCACCATCACCATTCTGGCGATCTTCACCGCGGGCATCACACTGAACCAGCGGGGAATGACGTCGATCGGCGAGATCGTGATGTTCGTGAGCTTCGCCACCATGCTGATCCAGAGGCTCGAACAGGTCGTTTCCTTCATCAACAGCGTGTTCATGGAGACGCCGCGGCTCCAGGAGTTCCTCGACGCGCTCGATGCCGTTCCGGCGGTGCGCGACCGGCCGGACGCCATCGACGTCGGGCGATTGCAGGGCCTCGTCGAATTCGACGACGTGTCGTTCTCCTACGACGGCAACCGGCCTGCGGTCGCGCATCTGTCGTTCGTCGCGGCGCCCGGCGAGACCATCGCGCTGGTCGGACCGACCGGCGCCGGCAAGTCCACCGCCGTCGCGCTGCTGCACCGGGCGTTCGATCCCCAGTCCGGCATCATCAAGATCGACGGCACGGACATTCGCGACCTGACACTGAGCGCGTTGCGGCGAAACGTCGGCGTGGTGTTCCAGGAGCCGCTGCTGTTCAACCGCTCGATCGCCGAGAACCTGCGCGTCGGCAAGCCTGACGCCACCGAGGAAGAGATGCGGCTCGCGGCGGAACGGGCCCAGGCGCTGGACTTCATCGAACGCGGCGAGAAAAACTTCGACACGTATGTGGGCGAGCGCGGACGAATGCTGTCGGGGGGCGAGCGGCAGCGGCTGTCGATCGCCCGCGCGCTACTGAAGGATCCGCCGATCCTGATCCTCGACGAGGCCACCAGCGCGCTGGATGCCGTGACCGAAGCCAAAGTCAACGCCGCGCTCGACGAGGTGATGAAGGGACGCACGACGTTCGTCATCGCGCATCGGCTATCCACCATCCGCAATGCCACGCGCATTCTGGTGTTCGAGAGCGGGCGCGTGATCGAAAACGGAACCTTTGACGAACTGGTGGCGAACGGCGGCCACTTCGCCCAACTCGCGAAAGCGCAATTCATGGCGCCGGAGCATACCCAAGCCGGCCAGCCATCGTCGCGAACCAGCCCGAGCGTCGAAATTCGGCCCCTTTCGTTGGGGAATTAGACTGCGAACCATCTATTCCGGCCTGCCGGACCGGTATAGGCTGGAGCCGCCGCGACAACGGCGCCCGGACACGCTTGAAACCCGGCGCGTATTCCGCAAAAGTGGATACCGGTTTTGCGATCGGAATACGCGCAGTTGCTAATTCTAATCGAGAGCATTTCTTGCGGCTACCAGACTCCGCTCAGCCGGAAAATGCTCGAGCAGACCTCCTTGCCAAAGACAGGGTCTCAAAGGACCGGAACGACCGTGCATTCTTCCATCGCCCCGTTTCGTAAATGGCTGCCGATCTGGATGGCCCTCGCCGCCGGATTGCTGGTAGCGGTCGCGCCGTTGCGCGCGGCTCATGCCACCGAAGCGCATCTTTTGATTGAAGCGGATACCGGGAAGGTGCTGGAAGCCGAGAACGCCACCTTTCCCTGGTACCCCGCCTCGGTCACCAAGCTCATGACCGCTTACGTCACGCTGACAGCGGTCAAGCACGGACGCATCACGCTCGACACGCTGTTTACGGTGTCACCGAACGCCGCCGCACAGTCGCCTTCGAAGATGGGCTTTCGGCCGGGCACGCAGGTGACCGTCGACAACGCGTTGAAGATGATGCTGGTGAAGTCGGCCAACGACATGGCCGTGGTGCTTGCGGAAGGCGTCGGCGGCTCGATCGACGGTTTCTCGGCCGAAATGAACGCGGCCGCGCAGCGGCTTGGCATGACGCAGTCGAGCTATGTCAACCCGAACGGCCTGCCCGCCGACGGACAGATCTCCTCGGCGCGCGACATGGCCATTCTCGCGCGCGCATTCATTCACGATCTGCCCGAATACGAATATTTCGTGCACATCCCCTCGATACGCTACGGCCGCAGGGTGACGCACAATTTCAACAAGCTGATCGGGCGCTTTCCGGGCGCCGACGGCTTCAAAACCGGCTTCATCTGCGCCTCCGGCTACAATCTCGTCGCGTCCGCCACGCAGAACGGCAAACGCCTGATCGCGGTGGTGCTCGGCGCTTCGTCGGGCACGATGCGCGCTGTGCGCGCCGCGCAAATGCTGGAGCGCGGCTTCGCCAACAACACGCTGTCGTGGCTGCGCCCGGCGCTCGGCACCGTCGACAGGCTGGCGCCGATCGCGGCCGCGCCCCCCAATCTGCGTGATGAAATGTGCGGAGCGAAACGCACGCATCCCGCCAGCGACGAGGATAACGACGTTGCCGCCAACACGTCGGCGACAAGCGCCGCCGTGATGTCGTTCTTCGCGACCGGCACGCAACCGCCGGCGCTGCGGCCGGTGGATATGATCGCCGCCGCCCCGGCGCCCTCGGACCCCGTCATCGTCTATACCGGACCGACGCGAACCGGCGCCGCCATCGCCGCAGCAGCAGAAGCCGATGCCGCACGCGACGTTCCGCCGAAAGCCGACAAGCGCAGCAAGACCGCCCGCGCCAAGCGCGACGGCAACGCCGCGCCGGAAGCCAAACCTAATGAAAAATCAAAAAACCGGGTCTCTGTAACCATCAACCCCAGGTCCGCAAAGCCCCCGACCGAAACGAAGCCCGCCGCCGGCAAAAAGTCTGCTGCGAAGCGGGCCGATACCCGGCCGGCGTCCGCGACAGGTTCATCAGCCAAACCGAAAACGGCGGAAAGCAAGCCCAAGCCGTAAAACGCCAGCACGGCGAAACCAAACGCGCCGGACGTCATTTTCCGGCAACCGCTTGCCTTGAACGGCCGCCTTATCCGATAGTCCCTGAACCGACAATTCCCCTTCTGAAAAGGGACCACCGGGGCGTCACATGGATCGCATCTGGCTCAGGCAATATCCCGCAGGCGTGCCCGCCGACATCGACGCGTCGCAATACGCTTCGTTGATCGAATTGCTGGAGGAAAGCTTCGCCAGGTTCAGCGACCGCAAAGCCTTCATCTGCATGGACAAGGCGCTGACCTATCGCGAACTCGACGAGACGTCGCTTGCCCTCGGCGCCTGGCTGCAAAGCCGGGGAATGAAAAAGGGCGCGCGGGTCGCGTTGATGATGCCGAACGTGCTGCAGAACCCGATCTCGACGGTGGCCGTGCTGCGCGCCGGCTATGCCGTGGTCAACGTCAACCCGCTCTACACGCCGCACGAGCTTGAACATCAGCTCAAGGATTCCGGCGCGGAAGCGATCATCGTGCTGGAAAACTTCGCATCGACGGTGCAGCAGGCGATCGGCAGAACCGACGTCAGGCACGTCATTGTCGGCAGCATGGGCGATCTGCTCGGCCTCAAGGGCCTGATCGTCAACTTCGTTGTTCGCCACATCAAAAAGATGGTGCCGCCGTCATCGATCCCGCACGCGGTCAGGTTCAACGACGCCGTTGCCGCAGGGCGCGGCATGACGCTTGCGCGGCCCGAACTCACGCCTGACGACGTGGCCCTCCTGCAATATACCGGCGGCACCACCGGTGTCTCGAAGGGCGCGACGCTGCTCCATCGCAACATTCTCGCCAACACGCTGCAGAACGACGCCTGGCTACAACCGGCGTTGAGGAAGCCGCCGGTCATCGACCAGCTCTTCATCGTCTGCGCCCTGCCGCTCTATCATATCTTCGCGCTGACTGCGTGTTTCATGCTGGGGATGCGCGCGGGCGGCGTCAATCTGCTGATCCCGAACCCGCGCGACATTCCCGGATTGGTCAAGGAATTGAGGAAGTACCAGATCAACTGCTTCCCGGCGGTGAACACGCTCTACAACGCCCTTCTCAACGCCCCCGGTCTCGACCAGATCGACTTCTCGAAACTCAAGGCGTCGGTCGGCGGTGGCATGGCGGTTCAGAAGGTCGTGGCGGAGAGGTGGCTGAAAGCGACAGGATGCCCATTGCTGGAAGGCTACGGCCTTTCGGAAACCTCGCCGACGCTGACCTGCAATCCCGCCGACGGCGACAAGTTCTCCGGCTCGATCGGGCTTCCCTTACCGTCGACATACGTCTCCATCCGCGACGATGCGGGCCGCGAGATGCCGCTCGGCGAGGCGGGAGAAATCTGCGCCAGGGGGCCGCAGGTCATGCCGGGCTACTGGAACAGGCCGGACGAAACCGCGAAGGTGATGACGGCGGACGGCTTCTTCCGCACCGGCGACATCGGCGTCATGTCCGCGGACGGTTACACCCGGATCGTCGACCGTAAGAAGGACATGATCGTGGTCTCCGGCTTCAACGTCTATCCGAACGAGATCGAGGACGTGATCGCGAGCCATCCGGGCGTGCTGGAATGCGCCGTGGTCGGCGTCAAGGACGAAAGGTCGGGCGAGGCGGTGAAGGCTTTCGTGGTCAGGAAGGATCCGGGTCTCACGTCCGAGGAGATCGTCAAGTTCGCCCGAACGGAATTGACGAGCTACAAGGTGCCCAAACAGGTTGAGTTTCGTGATTCACTGCCGAAAACCAATGTCGGCAAGATTCTCCGCCGCGAACTCCGAGAGAAACCCAAGGCGGCGGCGTAGGTTTCACCCCTACCCCTTCTGGATTCTCGAATAAAAAGCCCGCTTGATCATGACCGATGCCAATCCCCCCTCTCCCGCCGATATCCTCGCATTCTGGCGGGATGCCGGAATGTCCAGATGGTACATCAAGAACGACGCGTTCGACGCCGAGGTGCGTCATCGTTTCTTGAAACTTTGGGAAGCCGCCGGCGCGGGCGAACTCGCGGAATGGGAGGGGACCGACGACGGCGCACTGGCGCTCGTCATCGTGCTCGATCAGTTTCCGCGCAACATGTTCCGAGGCGACCGCCGCAGCTTTTCGACCGACGAGCAGGCGCTGGCCGTCGCGGAGCGCGCCATCGCCCGAGGCGCCGACACGCGCATCGACCCCGACCTTGTCGAATTCCTTTATGTGCCCTTCATGCACTCCGAGCGGCTCGCGGATCAGAACCGCTGCGTTGAGCTGTTCCGCACCCGCGGCCGGCCCGAGAACCTCAAATTCGCGGAAATCCATGCCGACATCATTCGCCGGTTCGGCCGTTTCCCGCATCGCAATCTTTTGCTCGGGCGCACGACGAGCGCGGAAGAACAGGCGTTTCTCGACGCGGGCGGGTTTGCCGGCTGATGACGGCACGGTGAACAACCGCCCGTTGCCGTCTCGCGGCCGTGGAATATTGTATTATCCGCCCTTCCACGCTGCCATTCCATGGAGATTTGACGATGACCATCAAAGTTGGCGACCGCTTGCCCGACGCGACATTCCGCATCATGACGGAGGACGGAGTTCAGACCAAAACCACCAACGACATCTTCAAGGGCAAAAAGGTCGCGCTGTTCGCGGTGCCCGGTGCCTATACCGGCACCTGCCACAAACAGCATCTTCCGAGCATTTTCGCCAGCGCTCATGCCATCAAGGACAAGGGCGTGGACGAGATCGCCATCGTCTCTGTCAACGACGTGTTCGTCCTGAGCGCCTGGAAGCGGGATACCGACCAGCGCGACGAGGCGGCTTTCCTCGCCGACGGCAACGCCGAGTTCGCCAAAGCGCTCGGCATGGAGTTCGACGGCTCCGAGAAGGGTCTCGGCATCCGCTCGAAGCGCTACTCCATGCTGGTCGAGGACGGCGTGGTGAAGAAGCTCAACGTCGAGGACTCACCCGGCAAGGTCGAGGTCTCCGGCGGAGACGCGCTGCTCGGGCAGTTGTGACCTTTGCACCCTCTCCCCTTGCGGGAGAGGGTGGCGAGATTGAGTGAAGCGAAATCGAGCCGAGTAAGGGTCAATCCGACGTCCGAGCCCCCCTCACCCGCAAGGGCAGAGGGGAATAGAGCTATTTCAACCTCGCCATCGCCACGCCTTCGCGCGCGAGCTGATCGGCACGCTCGTTCTCGCTATGGCCGTCGTGACCCTTGATCCAGTGCCAGCGCACGTCATGAGGCTTCAAAGCGTCGTCGAGCCGCTGCCAGAGATCGGCGTTCTTCACCGGCTTCCTGTCGGCGGTGCGCCAGCCGTTGCGTTTCCAGTTGTGAATCCAGCTCGTGATGCCCTGCCGCACATACTGGCTGTCGGTGGTGAGGTCGACCAGCGCCGGACGCTTCAGCGCCTCCAGCGCCGAGATCGCCGCCAGCAGTTCCATCCGGTTGTTGGTGGTGTGAAGCTCGCCGCCCTTCAACTCTTTCTCGATGTCGCCGAACCGCAGGATCGCGCCCCAGCCGCCGGGACCGGGATTGCCCGAGCACGCGCCGTCGGTGAAAATCGTAACATGCGGAAGCGCAGGCGAATTCACGCCACCAACCCCGAGATCGCGACGCCGTAATCGCGGACGCCGCCCACCCGCTGCTGGAAACGCAGCTTGCGGACGTATTCGAGCGGGTCTTTCGGCTTCACCAGCGCACCGGCGGGCACGTTGAGGAAATCGACCAGCCGCGTCAGCAGGAACCGCAGCGCCGCGCCCCGCGCCAGCAGCGGCAGCGCCTCCTGCTCAGCCTCCGACAGCGCACGCTCGCGATGGTAGGCGGCAAGCAGCGCCCGCGCCTTGGTGACGTTGAAGGAATGATCCGGCTCGAAACACCATGCATTGAGGCAGATCGCGACGTCATAGGCGAAGAAATCATGGCACGCGAAATAGAAATCAATCAGCCCCGAGAGCCTGTCGCCGAGAAACAGCACGTTGTCAGGAAACAGGTCGGCATGGATCACGCCGGCCGGCAGCTTCTCCGGCCAGTGCGCTTCAAGGTGATCGAGTTCAGCCCTGAGAAAATCGTGCAAACCCTGCTGCACGGTGTCGACGCGAGCGCCGGCCTGTTCGAACAGCGGCCGCCAACTCGACACCGACAGCGCGTTGGCGCGGCTCATGGGGAAATCGCGGCCTGCGAGATGCAGTTTCGCCAGCGCTGCGCCGACCGCGGCGCAATGAGCGACGCTCGGCTTGCGCGGCCACACGCCCTCAAGAAAATCGATGATGGCGGCAGGACGCCCCGCGAGGCGGTCGAGGGTTTCGCCGTTGCGGGTCCTGACCGGCTGCGGACACACGATGCCATGGGTCGCAAGATGACCCATCAGGCCGAGAAAGAACGGCAGATCGTCGATGGCGACGCGCTTTTCATAGAGCGTCAGGAAAAACGATCCGGAGGTGGTGTGCAGCAGATAGTTGGAGTTCTCGACGCCTTCGGCGATGCCCTTGTAAGACAGCACCTCGCCGATATCGTAGGCTTTCAGAAAATCCGCAAGCTCCTCGGCGGCGACATCGGTGTAGACCGCCATCTCATATCCCCGTTCCGGTCCCGGCTGCGATAGCGTTTTCAGACGAAGCATGTCCACGGGCTTGAGCCCTGAGGATGGATGCCGGTTCGCGTAAAGAAAACGCGTCAGATCAAAATGAGAGAGTCCTTTACCGCTTCCGTGAAGCGGCGAAGGACTCTAGGCGGCGTCGGGCCGCAGCGAGCGGGGCAACGGAAAAAACTCGTTTTCTTCCGCAGCCGAGACCGTCTCCACCTCGAGTTCATAGCGCGCGGCGAATGCGTCCATGATTTCCTCGACGATGACTTCGGGCGCCGACGCACCCGCGGTAATGCCGAGGTTCGTGATCCCCTCGAACATGCTCCAGTCGAGATCGCCGGCGCGCTGCGCAAGCACGGATACCTTGCAACCCTCGCGCTCGGCAACCTCGCGCAGCCGCTGCGAGTTGGAGGAGTTCGGCGCCCCGACCACGATCAACGCGTCGACCACCGGCGCCACCTTCTTGACCGCCAACTGGCGATTGGTGGTGGCGTAACAGATGTCTTCCTTGTGCGGACCATGGATGTCGGGGAAGCGTTGCTTCAGCACCGCCACGATCTCGGCGGTGTCATCGATGGACAGCGTGGTCTGGGTCACGAACGCCAAGTTATCGGCGTCCTTCGGGGTGAATTTCTCGGCATCCTCGGCGGTTTCGATCAGGGTCACCGCGCCCGCCGGCAATTGCCCGACGGTGCCGACGACTTCCGGATGATGGGAATGCCCGATCAGCAAAATCTCGTGGCCGCGCTTGAAATGGATCGCCGCCTCGCGGTGAACCTTGGTCACGAGCGGACAGGTGGCGTCGAGCGAAAAGAAATTGCGCCTCTGGGCGTCCGCGGGAACCGACTTCGGCACGCCATGGGCGGAAAAAACCACCGGCGCCTTGGTGTCGTCGGGGATCTCCGCCAGTTCCTCGACGAAGATCGCTCCCTTGGCGCGAAGGCTATCCACAACATAGCGATTATGGACGATTTCGTGACGCACATAGACCGGCGCGCCGTACAGCGTCAGCGCACGTTCCACGGTATCGATCGCCCTGACAACCCCGGCGCAGAAGCCGCGGGGCGAACAAAGCACGATTTTAAGTTTTGGTTTGGCACTCATGAGGCGATCCGGGACCGAATCACCCCACAGCGGCAGGGCGGGAACGGCCAATATGGGTGATGACTTTGAACGGCTTTCGGGCACTGTTCAAGGCAGGTTCCGCAAGCCAGGGATCGGCAGAGCAAACCATTGCGCGGCCGACCTCCTGGAGCATATATAGACTCCAATTCCCGTCATCGTCGATGACCAAAAGGCTTTCCCTGAGGGTGGGCAAAGCGCAAAGGAGATTTGCCATGAGCAATGCACCGCTGATGCCGAAAGCGACTGCCGTGTGGCTCGTCGACAATACCGCGCTGTCGTTCGATCAGGTCGCCGACTTCACCAAGATGCATCCCCTGGAGGTCCGCGCCATCGCAGACGGTGATGCTGCCCAGGGCATCAAGGGCATGGACCCGATCTCCACCGGCCAGCTCACCCGCGACGAAATCGAGAAAGGCGAAAAGAACCCCGACTACCGGCTGAAGCTGAGCGAGAGCCGGGTGGTGCTGCCCCCGGCAGCCAAGAAAAAGGGACCCCGCTACACCCCGGTGTCGCGCCGCCACGAGCGGCCGAGCGCGATCCTCTGGCTGGTGCGCAACCATCCGGAATTGAAGGACGCGCAGATCATGCGTCTGGTCGGCACCACCAAGACCACGATCGCCGCGGTTCGCGACCGCACGCACTGGAACGCCTCGACCCTGACGCCGATGGACCCGGTGACGCTCGGCCTTTGCTCGCAGATCGAACTTGACTTCGAGGTGCAGCGCGCGGCCAAGGAAAAGCCCACCGATCAGCAGTATGGCGGAGCCACTCTGCTGCCGGCATCCGAGACCACGCGCAAGGACGACGAATTCGAGCCGACCGAAAAGCAGCGCGACGATCTCAACGTCGACGCCGTATTCGCCAAGCTGAAGACCATCGGCGGCAAGAAGGCGGAGGATAACGAGGAAAAAGATTAAAGCCGGTCAGACTTGTCGTCCCCGCGAAAAGGGGACCCGGTATTCCGATGCGCCGGCGATGTAGACGAAACACCGCGATGTCCTTGGATACCCGCTTGCGCGGGTACGACAGCCGGCGTCGCGACGAATCCGCTACTGTCCGTTCAGCATCCGCTCGGCGAGATCGCGGTGGGAGCGTTCCATCCGGTCCGGCCGCGTGGCGGCGACGTCGCGATCCTTGCGGCAGGCGATGTAGGCCGCCGATCCTTGCGGCCCGCCCTGCGCCTGGCAGTAGGCGTCGTCATCGCCCTGGGACAGCGCGCTCGGATTATTCCGCTCAAGATTGGCGCATCCGCCCAGTGACAGCACCGTCAGGACGATGGCCGCGCGGCGCGTGAATGTCATCGGTCCCATGATCGTTCCCGGATCGCCGAAACCTGGAGCATGATCCCGAAGGTAGAACCGGCTTCGGGTAATCTTCAGCGTAAGCCGCCGATCGAAAAACGGCTACCGTTTTCTCCTGTCCTTCAATTGCTCGACGCGGCTGGCTCCGATGTTTCGAACACGCGACTGGCAAGAACGTCGGACGCCACCACCGACTTGACATCATCGACCGTCAGAATAGCGTTCTCGTCGGCGACCAGACGGTTGGCCTGACGCAAGCGGATGCGGTCCAGCGCGTTACGGATCGAGCGCGCGTTGGAGAACAACGGCTGAACCTTGCGCAGCGCGATGTAGCGCTCAAATGCTTCGCGAGCGTCGGACGTGAACTTATAGTTCATATGGTCCAGCATCACTTCCGCGATCGCGAGCAGTTCCTCGTTGGTGTAGTCGGGGAAGTCGATATGATGGGCAATGCGCGAGCGGAAGCCCGGATTGCTGGAAAAGAATTTTTCCATACGGTCGGCGTAGCCTGCGAGAACCACCACCAGATCCTCGCGCTGGGATTCCATGACCTGGAGCAGGATCTCGATGGCTTCCTGGCCGTAGTCGCGTTCGTTGTCGGGACGATGGAGATAATAGGCTTCGTCGATGAACAGCACGCCGCCCATCGCCTTTTTCAGTATCTCCTTGGTCTTCG
>CAZOOO010000035.1:0-18341 GCA_964581435.1 uncultured Hyphomicrobiales bacterium
AATCGATCACGTTCATGATCCTGGATCAATTCGATCCAGGATCATCGTGATCTAGACGGACCGCGGCAAAGCCACTGCGTCGTTCAATGCCGTGCCCGCAACGGGCTTGCGACTCCTCACAGATTAAACGCGGTCTCGCACGCAGCCGATGATTGCCCCGCGCACGCGCTTCACGATCCACGTAGCTGAACAGTTCACAAATTCGACTATCGCCGCCGCGCACCCGTCATCCTCCGAATCTTCTCATACCCAATGAATCGCGACCGTGCCAACACCGCGAGCGGCTCTTTCAACGCCGATCAATATCAGCGGTCATGTTGGTTCGTCTTGGATTGGTTAGTCGTGAACGAATCTGAGCGAACGCGGGTTCACGTTAGGCGCTTCCAAAACGGAAGCAAAAATTGAATTGTCGCCGGCCGAAGAAGCGTTGTCGCACAGAGGTTGGGGAAGGGTTTCGCGGATGCGTTTTCCTGTGCTCCTGCTCAATCACTCAACAACCCCCGCTGCTCTGCTTCCAGATCGCGGAGATAGCGCTCCATCTCGCTCACCATGCCCGCAGACGGGCTTTTCTTTTTCCGAGAATAACAGACATTGAGAAAGCGCTGGCGCAACCGACGAAAATTAACTTCGAATTTTCATCATATGATCGAGTTGAGTTTGACGATAATTGCAACGGAGAGTATCCCACAGATAGCGGCCCCTTCGAGGAGACCAGAAGATGTCAACTAAGTCGCCCAATCCTGTCGACAGGCACGTCGGCAGCCGTGTGCGCATGCGCCGTATCATGCTCGGCATGAGTCAGGAGAAACTCGGGGAAGCTCTGGGACTGACATTCCAGCAGGTTCAGAAATACGAGAAAGGCACCAATCGCGTCGGCGCCAGTCGGATCCAGCAGATTTCCGAGATCCTTCAGGTTCCCGTCTCATTTCTGTTCGAGGGCAACCCCGGCACGGGCATCGCCAATGCCGAGGGTCTGAGCGAGGCGCCATCACCTGCCTATGTCTCTGATTTTCTTGCGACATCCCAAGGTCTCGCGCTGACCCGCGCATTTACTCGGATCACCGACGCGAAGCTCCGCCGCAGCATCGTGGACTTGGTCGAGTATATTGCATCCTACGAAGCGCCTCACTCACGCTAGAGCGAGTCCTGTTTAATGTGGTTCATATCCGGCTGCCTTGAAGTAGTTTTCACATTCGGGTGGCGTGAAGATGTCGAGGACCGATCCGACAGTGTCTCACAGGGCGGTGATCGTCCGCTCGGCTTTTGCGCGCAGCAGTGCCTTGAGCCTTGAGAAGGCGTTTTCGATTAGATTGAAGTCGGGGCTGTAAGAGCCTGTTTGAGAAAGGCACGACAGCCTGATTGGGATGGCGCCGTCGCAGGACCGCAGCTCATTTTCTGCGGGTTTTGGTGCAACCAGCACTTCCACCGCCACATCGGTTGATATGCTTGGGTGAATTCTCAAACAGGCTGTAAGGCGGCAAGAACATCAGTCGGCATTGGTTATGCCCGTCTAATCGTGACTCGGCCACAAAGTACTCTCGGCAAGCTTCGAAACGAAGATGCCGGCACCGACTCCGGCGAAAGCGCCTGCCAGTTTGATCGCAATATCATGCATGGTCCCGTGTCTGTAATTCACGAAATGCTGGAGGTACTCAAAACCACAAATAGCACCCGTTAGCAAAATCAAGACGACAGGGAGTCGACGCGGATAGGCAAGTGAGAAGATAAACCCGAGTCCCGCGAGCACCAGTAATCGCTCAGCATTTGGATGGCCGAACGTCGGACGTAAGCCAAGCGGACCATCCGTGAGAATGAAGATGGCGAGTAAGAGCATCCAAGCCGTTGCTTTGAGTGCTTGCGCCACTACTGCATACTGAGAGAAACACCCATAGTATGCGCCTTAGCTGCCGTTGCGCCCGGTGTTCGTTTCAGTGTCTTTGCAATCTTCGCGACACCAACCTTTTGCTTCGCAAGCGTCTTGAGAGTGCGAACGTCATCCTTCGTCCACTCGCGGCGAACAGCTGTTATTTTCTTAGGCAAATCATCGCTCCTTCAATCGTGAACGCGCGGTTTAGCAGATTGCACGATGTACGCAAGCCAACGACGAATGCCTCGCGCGAGACGGTTGACTGACACCGAGTCGTGAAGTTCTATCGTCGGCGCTCGTTTTAGATCACGTTGTCCGATGGCGGCTTTCTTTTGGCCGGAACGACTCCCTTATCTCGCAATTCGCGGCGTGCACACACGTGCGACTGCGTGAGAGAGGTGACCTGCCGCGTGATATACAGGAACGGATCTTCGAGTCCCCATTAAGATTAAGCGACCACGACGTCGGGCGTCGCTGTCGTGCTTCGCTCGGGCGCGCTCCCGCCTTCCTCTAAGGGAAGGAGCGCAGCCATGGGACAGCTTTTCCAGGGCGACACCTGTCCGATCTGTAGAGTTAAAGTCGTCACGGAAGGATCGGTGCGGGCGCGGCAAAGAATCACCTGAACCTATGGAATCGAACGCCGCAGCACGGACAAGGTGCGGGCGCGTTTTCCCGCGCTCGCGCAGCAGCGTCGCGGCGAGTATGCCTTCAACCGGGATAAATTGCCCACACCGGGCGCGAATCTGGAGTGGAAGGAGGCGCCCTCCTTCAGGGCCGCCAAAGAGATGATGCGTGACGCCGGTCTGAAGAACATCGTCGAAACCGCGATCGCCGAGGGTTTTGCAATCGTGGCACCACCGTCGACGACAGATTGGACGCCGCGATTGGCGGCCGCCACTGTCACCGGGAACGATAGGTACCGCAGACGGTTTATTGGTTCCCAACAGGAACCATTATGATGGTGGATCGTAACGCCGGCCCGGAAGCCGAGAGCTCCGAGCTTGCCGCCAATGGGCCAAAGTATCTCAGCCGCCGCGCAACAGTCTTCAACGATACTACGATCAGTACGGCCGTTAGTTCTGGTCGGCTGCATGATCTACGTTGCTCGCGAGGTCAAGGAATCGATCTCATGTACGCGCTGTTGACGGGGACAAGCAAGTTGGACAGCCCCTCCCGATCGAAATGGAAGCCTTGGGAGAAAGGCTTGGTGAAAGACATCCCTATTGCTGACGAGGGGGTGGTCAGGCTCCGCCCAAGGGATATCGTGTCGAGAAGATATAAGAACGTGGGCCCGCCGTCACCGGCGGGCAGACGCTCTTTGCAAACTGGCCATTGAGCAGCGTGGACATGTGGACCGTTGCGCCATTAGGCTCGGTAAAAGAATTCAAGCAGGGAAACCCGGCTTTCGGCGCCGCCAGAGTGGTGGGCAAGGTTCCCTCATTGTTTCCACCATTTGCCGGATCGAGAAGGAGAATCTCATGCCTCTGTTGAAGGCGTCGCTTGCGCGATCGGTCTGGCATGACGTTTTCGCATCCGCCGTCGTATTCCTTGTGGCGCTGCCGCTTTCGATGGGCATTGCGATCGCCTCCGGCGTGCCCATGGAAAAGGCCGCCTCCGTGGGCTTGGTGACGGCGATCATTGGCGGCCTTGTCGTCGGACCGCTCTCGGGCAGTCCCTTGCAGGTGAGCGGCCCCGCCGCTGGCCTCACAGTAATGGTCGTCGATTTCATTCAGAAATATGGATTCGAGACTCTCGGGATCATCGTGATGATCGGCGGGCTTGTTCAGATTGTTGCGGGGCTCTTTCGGCTGGGTCCTGTATTCCGCGCCGTGTCGCCGGCGCTCATTCAGGGAATGCTCGCGGGCATCGGCGTGCTGATCTTCGTCTCGCAGTTTCACGTCATGGTCGACGATATTCCGCCCGGCACGGGTAGGGGATTTGGCGGCGTCATCAATCTGTGGCTCATTCCGGAAGCCGTTTTCAAAGGCGTCACCGAACCAACGCATCGGCCCGCCGCGGTCATCGGCCTCCTGACGATCGCGATCCTCTTCCTATGGGCGGCCCTCGCCCCAAAAGCGCTGAGGCTCGTGCCGGCCGCGCTGCTTGGAGTGGTCGCCGCCATCGCGGTGGCATCCTCATTCGATCTCGACGTGAGATACGTGCCTGTGCCGGAGCGTCTGCTCGACGCGGCGCGCACGCCAAGCCATGCCGATCTTGACGCCCTGCGCGACATCGACGTGTGGCTTGCCGGTTTGTCACTCGCCTTCGTCGCCAGCGCCGAATCGCTGCTTACCGCCACGGCCGCGGACTCCCTCCAGCGCCATGCCGAGCGCACGGGTTACAACCGCGAACTTATCGCGCAGGGGACCGGCAATATCCTGTGCGGCTTCCTGAATGTCTTGCCGATCACCGGCGTGATCGTGCGCACCTCCGCCAACATCATGGCGGGCGCGCGCACACGCCTTTCGAGTTTTCTGCATGGCGCCTGGATCCTGCTCTTCGTGCTGCTGCTACCGCAACTCCTCAGCATGATTCCCGTCGCCGCTCTCGCCGCCATCCTCGTCTACACCGGGGTGAAGCTCGTGAAAGTGGATTTCGTCAAAAACCTCTGGCGGCAGGATCGTATCGAAACCCTCGTCTTCGGCGTCACCTTCGCAGGCGTGGTCGGATTTGATCTCCTCACAGGCATCTTGCTCGGCATCGGCGTGTCGCTGGCCAGGCTTGTTTATACTTTCTCCCACCTCGCCATTCGGATCGAAAAGGATGACGCTTCACGGCTCGTGCACATGTTCCTCGACGGCGCCGCGACGTTCATCCGCCTGCCGAGGTTCGCGAGTGCTTTGGAAGAGATTCCGCCAGGTTATGACGCGCACATCCATTTGGGCCGACTTACCTATATCGATCACGCCTGTTTGACGATGCTCATAGACTGGGGAAAGAGTTTCGAAGCCGCAGGCGGTCGTCTCCATCTCGACCGGGACATATTGCACCGCCTCTTCGACGAACAGGCATCGCGCTCGGCGAATGCGACCTGAGCATGATGCGCTTTCCGATGCGGCGCGCCATGCTCTCGGCTGATGGCTGCGGCCCTGGTGAGGACGGAAGCAGCGCGCGCGTTACCCTGGTCACGCGCGACGAAGGGATACGCCAGTGGACGGCTCCAGATCGTTCCACATCTCGGCGCAGCCTATTCCTCGCCTTGCCGGTCGCTTGGGATCGGGAAATGGGAGACCGCAGCGCAAGCCTGAATGCTCCCAGCGTGTCATCCGCTATCCCAATTGAGGACAGGCCGGCGATTGCCGATTGTTCCTGATTTGACTCCATTTCGTTCTCAAGAACGAATCCGGACCCGACAAAAGCGGCGAACGATATCCGTTAAGAAATAGTTTTGAACCCGATGATTTTCAGCACTCCGCGGTTCGGGACGACCTCGTAGGATACCTTGTCGCCTTCGTTGAGCGAATTCAGTCTGTCCGGATTCGCCGGCAAATCCTTCACCTCAAGTGGGGCCAGATCGATTTTCAGTGCGCCCTGCTACTTCTGCCCAGAAGTAAAACTGGCAAGAAGACTATCATCCTGAATGCCCCTGCCCTTTCCGTCCTTTCCGATCTCCCGCGCGTAGGTATTCACGTCATTGCCGGCATCTCTGCCGGTCATGAAGACGAGCGCCCGCGTTCTGATTTGAAGAAGCCATGGCGCGCCGTGTCCCGCCGCGCTGGCCTTGAAGGCGTACGCATCCACGATCTGCGTCACACGCATGCATCGATCGGCGCAGGCGCCGGACTGGGGTTGCCGATCATCGGCAAGCTGCTCGGCATACCCAGGCGGCTAACACCGCTCGCTATGCGCATCTCGACAACGATCCGTTGCGCAAAGCGTCGAATTTTATTGCGAATGAAATTTCGGCCGCGATGGGCGTAGCGCCGGTCTCATCCGCAAATGTTACCGATCTGTCGAGAGCGACAAGATCAAAGAACCGGCGCGGCTAGGGTGGCTCCCGAAAAGCCAGTCCCGCACTGGTCTGCCGTCGTCACTATGCGGATGCTCCATGCGGAGGGGTAAAAGATGCCAGCGAAGAAAGGCGGCACAAAGTGGCCGGCGAAGCTCTCGCAACCCATGACCGTCGCGCCAGGCGATAACTATCAAGACCGTCTCTTTGAAGAAATCGAATGTCGTATCCAGCTTATAGCAAAGAGCGTCGGCCGCAACGCGCCGTCTTCCTTCGACATTCAATGGTTCTATTTGCTGCGCCCGGGATCACGGCGTTGGTATCTGCGTGGTCTCTCAAGGTGGTGAGCGGTTCAACCCGCCGCGCAAGCGGCCCAACGTCGTCATCGTTGGCGATGACATACACGAGGCTAAAGGACCGGGCGCCTTTCATCGAAAGTCCCTTGTCCGGTTCATCAAGCGGGCGAGTGGCGCGGTCATCGTGTCATGCGCCCCGTTGCCGGCCGCTTACGCGGCAGCCGCAACCAGCGCCGCGTTATTTCGGCAAGACATATTGATTGTCGAAACCCGGCTTCAGTTCGAGCCGGCATGGAAGACCTTCGTTGAATCTCGTCATCCGGGCATTGCGATGCTGCTCTGCACCGTCAAACCGCAGGGAGGCGTGCAGTAATGGGTGCGGTCAATCAGGCTTTTGAACATTACGGCAGGATCGATTTCGCGGCGGTTAGCAATGCTGCCCAACTCGTTCGTCCTACCCGATGATTGCTTCGGCGCTGATCAGCGCGACATGCTGCTGTTGCAAAGCGCAACCGCTCACGAGCATTCATTCCGCCAGAATGGCACGTTACAGGACTGGCAGGACAATGTTGCACGTTACGCAATCGGCAACAGCCGTCTGGTCGTTGCGCTCTCGGCAGCCTTCGCCGGCCCGCTGATCGGCCCGTGTTCCGCGGAAGGCGGGGGCCCTCATTTCCGCGGAGCCTCATCCACCGGCAAGAGCACCGCGCTCCTTGTTGCCGGTAGCGTTTAGGGCGGCGGCGAGGTGACTGGATTTGTTCGCTCCTGGCGCGCCACCGCCAACGGCCTTGAAGGGGTGGCGCTCGGTCATTCCGACACGCTGCTATGTCTTGATGAATTGTCACAGCTCGCGGCCAAGGATGCAGGCGAAGCCGCCTACATGCTCGGCAACGGCTCCGGCAAAAGCCGGTCGTCACGAGACGGCTCCGCCCGGCGCGCTGCCAAGTGGCGTGTGATGTTCCTGTCGTCGGGAGAAATCAGTCTTGCCGACAAGGTTGCCGAGGATGGCCGCGGCCGTCGTCTTGCCGCCGGTCAGCAGGTCCGGATTGTCGATATCCCGGCCGATGCCGGGGCCGGCATGCGGCTATTTGAGAACCTGCACGGCTTCGATTCCGCTGAAGCGTTGGCGCGCCATCTGCGAGCAGCCACGATGCAGAACTACGGCGTCGCAGTTCGCGAATATCTGGCAGCCGTCGTCTCCAACATCGATGTCCTTCGCAAGCAGGTCTCTGAACTGGTCCGCGCCTTCTGCGAGCAGTTCGTGCCAGCGGGTGCTGATGGGCAGGTCGAGCGGGTAGCCCAACGGTTCGGCCTGGTCGCGGCCTGCGGTGAGATTGCCGTCCGCTGCGGCGCGCCCCCTGGCAGCGCGGCGAAGCGACCCTGGCCGCCGGCCGCTGCTTCGATGACTGGCTTGCCGTTCGTGGCGGGATCGAACCGGCAGAAGCCCGTGAGGGCATCGATCAGGTTCGCTCATTCCTTCTGGCCAACGGCATGGCCCGCTTCATACCGGCCTGGGAGGAGGACCAGGATAAGCGCATTCAGCCGCGCGACGTAGCCGGCTATCGCCAGAAGGTTGGCGACGGCTGGGACTTCTTCGTTACCACCACCGCGTGGAAGGAGGAAGTCTGTCGCGGCCTCGATGCTCGCCGGGTCGCTGCCATCCTTGAGCAGAAGGGCGGCCTGCTCTGCGACACGAAAACTCATCGGACCAATGTCTGTCGTGTGCCGGGCCACGGTCGCTTACGGCTTGATGTCATGGGCTTGTTGCTTCTCTTGCAGGGCGGTGAGGTCACGGCGCTCACCGCGGAAAGCGCGTCGACCAGACGATCCAGCGGAGCAGTCTTGCGCTTCCGGCGTCCAGCCCCTGGCGGTGTCCTATTATCGGAGGCCGCCCATGTCTGAAGGCTGCATGACGCTCATCCCGTATGACAAGCGCGAAGGCATGCCTCTCAACGTGGCTGCCGAACGCGCCGGCAAATCGCCGGGCACGATCCGAAACTGGTGCATCGAACACGGCATTGGTCGCAGGGTTGGCGGCGGTCAATGGATCGTCAGCAAGGTCGCGCTGGCGATGTTTCTGGATGGAGACGATGAGGCGCTTCGCCGTTACAAGGCAGGCGACCGGACAAGCGATTGCGTCGTTGCTTACTTCAGAAGGGAAGGGCTTGGGGTAGATAAGAAGTAGCGGGCTTTGACCGAGTGGATTCGGGAAAGACGAATCTTGGAATTTCCTCTCTAGACTTCGTTGAAGCAAGAAGTCGCTTCATAACGGGGCGGCTTCTGCTATGCGGGACTGCTCGACCGGTTGCGGCCGGGCGCGTCGCTAACTGCAGCGCGTTTTGGAAACCGCTGCGAAGATGGCTCCCGCAACAAATGAACTGCCGTTAACGCAGCAAGTCCAAAGCAGCTGGCCTTGGCAGGTTCCGCAGGTTCCGTCTTATATGACTGACCATACACAGGGCTCTGCCTATCATCAGTAAGCGCACTTTGGCCTTGCGCGGGAGTGCGCATGGCTACCTTCGGCGACGACCTAGCATTACAGTCGTAATTTTTGTTTGATGTGAGCCTTTTGAGCGACGGCTTGGTGAGCGCGTCGCCAGAGCGACCATGCGATGACATAGCTGGGTCGGATCCGTTGTCGCGCGAACCGCTGCGCTATTCTGCGGATTTCCTGAACCGACCAGCGGATGAGGTCTTGGGCGCTCGGGTTGCGCGCGAAGTTTTTTTGGGGGGCGGCGCGTTAGCTTTTCGGCGAATGGCCACCATCATGGCGAAGGTCAACATGACAAGCCGGCCGATCCCATGGCGTTGCAAACAGCGATGCAACGACGAACGTGTCAGGCGAGGGATCGTCGGCTGCAGCGCGTAGAGACAATCGTCCAACGGCAGCAGCGTATAGCGCCGGAAGGCAACGATGACCGCCTCCTCCTCGACCGTGAGGGCCGTCGATCGCGGCTCCTTGGGACCGGTCGACAGATCGGCCACCGAGGTCCGCTTCTTCCATTTCGCCACGGTCTTTTGATTGATCCCGTAGCGCTTGGCCAGAACTCTCAGGCTCTCTTGACTATGTTGTATCGCTCGACGGACCGCCGCTGTCATCGTGGCGCTCTCATGGTGAACCTCGCCCATAGCGCATCCTTTGATTCGGAGGACAAGGATGCCCCATTAAAACCTGGGATCAAACAGCTAGGGTGGTGGTTCCTAAGTTCGCTTCATTGCCCCACCGAGTCCGTCAAGCGAACTTCGGAATCGGGGCACGAGTGACACTAGAGCGGGATGAGGAAAAGTGTGCAGCGGTTTTCCGCCCGCATCCCGCTCTAAACTAGCTGCGGTTCGCGTGAAGCAAATGCTTCAGCCGTCAAAAGCTAAAGCGTTCCGCGCGGGTCGTTACTCGGCTGCCATGGATTTCGCCTGCAGCGGCAGACCAAGACGCTCCCACACTTGAAGCAGCGCTTCGGCCAACTGATCGATCAGCGCGTCCTCGTGGTACGGAGAAGGCGTGATCCGCAGCCGCTCCATTCCCTTGGCGACGGTCGGATAGTTGATCGGTTGGATATAGATGTTGTGGTCGTGCAGCAGCATGTCGGAAGCCTGCTTGCAGCGCTCGGGATCGCCGACGAAAACCGGAACGATATGGGTCGAACTTACCATCACCGGCAGGCCGGCCGCGATCAGGCTGGCCTTGGTGCGCGCCGCCCGCTCCTGATGGCGTTCGCGTTCCCAGGTCGATGATTTGAGATGCCGGATCGCGGCCGTTGCCGCGGAGCAGATCGCGGGCGGCAACGAGGTGGTGAAGATGAAGCCCGGCGCATAGGAACGCACGGCGTCGATGATCTCGGAGTTGCCGGCGATGTAGCCGCCGAGGCAGCCGAAGGCCTTGGCGAGCGTGCCTTCGAGGACGTCGATGCGGTGCATGACGCCTTCGCGCTCCGCGATGCCACCGCCGCGCGGGCCATACATGCCGACGGCATGCACCTCGTCCACATAGGTCATGGCGCCGTAGTGTTCAGCGAGGTCGCAGATCTTCGAAAGCGGCGCGATATCGCCGTCCATCGAATACAGGCTTTCGCAGGCGATCAGCTTCGGACGATCCGGGGCGGCGGCGCGAAGCAGCTCCTCGAGATGGGCCAGGTCGTTGTGGCGGAACACCACACGTTCGCAGCCGGACTGGCGGATGCCCTCGATCATCGAATTGTGGTTGAGCGCGTCAGAGAGGATCAGGCAGTCGGGAATCAGCTTTGCGAGGGTTGAAATCCCGGTCTGGTTAGAGACATAGCCCGACGTGAACACGAGCGCCGCCGGCTTGCCATGCAGATCGGCTAGTTCCTGCTCGAGCTGGACCAGCGGATGATGTGTTCCGGCGATATTGCGGGTGCCGCCGGCGCCGGTGCCGACCCGGGTCGCGGTCTCGACCATGGCCCCGACCACCTTCGGATGCTGGCCCATCCCGAGATAGTCGTTGGAGCACCAGATGATGACGTTGCGCGGTCCCTTGGGAGTGTGCAGGGTGGCGTAGGGGAACCGGCCGGCGATGCGTTCGAGATCCGCGAAAACACGGTAGCGCCGCTCGTCATGAAGGCGATCGAGCGCGTTACAGAAGAACTTGCTATAATCCATGACAACATCCGGATAAAAGCCCGGGACGCCGGACCGATCATAGTCTTTTTAGAGCCTTTCCAGCAGGGCTGTCGAGCCAGAATCCGCAAAAGCGCCGACTTCAGGGTTAAAAATCGCCATTAATTTGCTCTGGCGCAAATAATGCGGGGTCGGGCGGCTCTCGTAACCGGCTCGCGCCCGCAGGATGCCGCGCGAGCGGATGGTGGGTGCGGCTTCGCGGCCGGCGAGGGGACGTCGCGATCAGCTCAGCGAAGCGGCCGGCGCTTTCGCAAGCGGCGAACTCATGCCGAGGCGGTCGAGTAATGCCGCGTCGCGCAAGGTCGCCGGATTCTTGGTGGTAAGCAGAACATCGCCAATGAAAATGGAGTTGGCGCCGGCCACGAAGCACAGGGCTTGCAGTTCATCGGTCATGTACTGCCGTCCCGCCGACAGCCGCACCACGCTTTTCGGCATCATGATTCGCGCGACCGCGATCATGCGGACCAGCGCGATCGGATCCGGCCGGTCGGCGGTGTCGTTGACCGGCACTCCCCGGACCTCGTTCCACAGGTTGATGGGAACGCTTTCGGGATGTTCGGCCAGATTGGCCAGCAATATCAACATGCCGAGGCGGTCGCCGACCTGCTCTCCCATGCCGATGATGCCGCCGCAGCAGAGCTTCAGCCCGGCCTCGCGCGCATGAGCGAGCGTCTCGATGCGATCCTGCATCGTGCGGGTGTTGATGATCTTGTCGTAGAATTCAGGCGATGTATCGACGTTGTGGTTGTAGAAATCGAGTCCGGCCTCGCGCAGCCGCCGGGCCTGCTCGGGCGTGAGCATCCCCAGCGTCGCGCAGGTCTCCATGCCCAGTTCCTTGACGGCGCTGACCATGTCGCAGACCCGATCAAGATCCCTGTCCTTCGGATGGCGCCAGGCCGCCGCCATGCAGAACCGGCCGGCGCCGGCATCCTTTGCCCGCCGGGCGGTTTCAAGGACCGCTTCCCTGCCCATCAGCTTCGTGGCTTTGACGCCGGCGTCATAATGCGCGCTTTGCGCGCAGTATCCGCAATCTTCCGGACAGCCGCCGGTCTTGATGCTGAGCAGGCTTGCAGTCTCGACGTGATTGGGATCGAAATTGCGGCGATGGATGGTCTGCGCCTGAAACAGCAGATCCGGAAACGGGAGATTGTAAAGCGTCTCGGCCTCGGGTCGGGTCCAGTCGTGGCGGGGCCGCGCAACCTGGTCCTGGCTGCTGTCGAACGAAACCGAGGCTGAGTCCATGGCGCGCTTCCCGTGTGCCCTCGTCATGCGAAATCGGTCTTTCAACCGGTCTGCCGTCCGGCAGAGATACCATGTGCGCGGCGAATCGCGAATGACGTCAAGTCGCGACAAGCCCCACAGCAAAAAGGGCCGGCATCATGGTGCCGGCCCTTCTCTATTTCAGAACCGTGAGGTTCGGGAGCGATCAGTAGCCCGGGGTAAGCGGAGCAACCGGAGCACCCCAGTTGAAGCGATAGTTCAGGCCGACCTTGACGGTGTGCTGGTCGTTGCGGAAGCTGCCGGCGACCAAAGCCGGGCCGACGAAGTTCACAGTGCCGAAATCGTAGTACTGGTACTCGACCTTGCCCGACCAGTTCTGGGTGAACAGGTATTCGAGGCCGCCGCCGACGGTGTAGCCGTCGCGGCCGCCGTTGCCGGCGAAGCCGTTGGTGAAGCGCGAGTCAGCCCAGCCGTAGCCGCCCTTGACGTAGAGCAGCGCCGGACCCCAGGTGTAGCCGAGCCGGCCGGTGACCGAACCGAGGCCACGGTTGACGAACGCATTACCGTTCGTGTCGAGGAAGCTGTAGTCGGCTTCGATGCCGAGCACCCAGTTCGGCGCGAACTGGTTGTCGTAGCCGACCTGCACACCGCCCATGAACACGCCGTCGTTGTTGTTGAAGGCAACACCGGGTGCGAGGATATTGTTCGAGCCGCCGAAGGCGCCGCCGATGTGACCGCCGAGATAGAAACCGGTCCAGTTGTAGATCGGCGCGGGCACATAGGGAGGAGCCTTGGTGTAGGGACGCGGCGCAAGATCGGCGGCCTGTGCCGGCACGATCGCGGCCATGCCGAGAAGGGCTACAGAAGCGAGTAGAATCTTTTTCATTTCATTCTCCAGGAATTCAAGTTCCGAGCAGCCGTTCGTCGGCCCCGTCATCAGGACCCTAGATCGATTTGCCGAAAAAAGCTGTCACTGAGACGCCACACTCTGAAACGTTTGCGATCCGTGAGGGACACCCGGCCGCGTTTGCTTAATGCCGCTCTAATAAAAGCCGAATGAAGTCTAATTCGCACAGCTTGGCGCCCGCGTTTAGGCAAACGGAAGGCCGTGAAGGCCTGTCGAGGCTGAATTTCGATCCGCCACAACGCGAATCGCCATTGCGATTCGCGTTGCCGACGATCATTCGCTGCGCTTACGTAGCGTTTTCGAGCGAGGCATGTCCTGGGGCCAGACCCCGGGGACGGATGGATAACTTGCTTGCGTGGACAAAACGATCCGGCTTCGCTTCCGATTCAATCAAATCAGGAGCGAAAATGCTCCAGAAAAATGGTGCTGCCGGACAGGATTGAACTGTCGACCTCTCCATTACCAATGGAGTGCTCTACCACTGAGCTACGGCAGCAGGCCGCAACGCGGGAAATCGTCCCTTCAAGGGGTCCCGCACGGCGGCCGATCCTTGCCACAAGGCTGTAGGGCGCGCAAGCCGAGGCGGCTTCACGGGAGGCTGCGTCACCGCGAATCGGATGCGCCGGCAGGCGATCGCGGTTGACGCGGACGACCCGCGCTGGCGGAAGGCCCGGTTGCGGCCGCCGCGCCGGCATGTATGTTGAGATCAATTCGCCCGCTTCGCGCCGATCGAGGATCGGGCGCATCGGGATCCCCGGGCAGACGACCATGATCGACAAATGCGACACCGACCGCGCCGCGGAGAATGGAAGACGTCGGATGCGGCTGAGGGCGGCGCTGCGTGAAAATCTGAAGCGGCGTAAATCGCAATCCCGCGGGCGAGCCGATCGAACCGCTTCCGCGGAACACCCCGACCCGGAGGGCCGGGACGAATGATACCGAAACGATTCGTCCTCTTCGGTGTGCGACGGGCGCGCAGAGAAGACGGCTTGCTGCGAGACGTTCTAGAGCCTCGCTTCTAACGGAATTAGAAGCGAGGCTCTAGTGGTCCGATTCTAACATTTGCATCCCGTTGCGGCAGGGGTTTCCTGCAAATGTTAGAATCAAAGGACCACTAGCAAATATGGGTTTCTAGTGGAGTTTTGGATCTGACATTCGCTTCTCGCGTTCGCTGCAAACTGGGTAGCGAATGTCAAATCCACTCCACTAGGTTGTTGTTTTGACGCGTTTTCTTCAAGCGAACCGGTATCCACTTCGCTCGAAAACGCTATAAATCATCCGGCCGGCGGGTTGTAGGCTCCTCGCAGCGCCCCGGTTCGTGATGCCTTCGACCGTAGGGCGATGTGTCTTAAATACTTCAACGGAAAACAGGAATTGGCATGGATCGCATTCGCATCGTCGGCGGCAACAGGCTCAACGGCACCATTCCGATTTCCGGCGCAAAGAACGCGGCGCTGCCGTTGATGATCGCCGCGCTGCTGAGCGAGGAGACGCTGATTCTCGACAACGTGCCGAGGCTCGCGGACGTTGTGCAGTTGCAGCGTATTCTCGGCAACCACGGCGTGGACATCATGTCGGCGGGCAAGCGCTCGGGCGATCACGAATATCAGGGCCAGACCCTGCACATTTCGGCCGCCAACATCATCGATACCACCGCTCCCTATGAGCTGGTCTCCAGGATGCGGGCGAGCTTCTGGGTGATCGCGCCGCTGCTGGCGCGGATGCGCGAGGCTAAGGTATCGCTGCCCGGCGGCTGCGCCATCGGCACCCGTCCGGTCGATCTCCTGATCATGGCGCTGGAAAAGCTCGGCGCCGAGATTGCGATCGACGGCGGTTATGTGATCGCGAAGGCGCCCGGCGGCCTCCGGGGGGGCGAGGTGGATTTCCCCAAGGTGACCGTGAGCGGCACCCACGTCGCGCTGATGGCGGCGACGCTGGCGAAGGGCACCACCGTCATCACCAACGCGGCCTGCGAGCCGGAGATCGCCGATGTCGCCGACTGCCTCAATAAAATGGGCGCGCGGGTTTCCGGGGCGGGCACGCCGCGGATCGTCATCGAGGGCGTCGGCAGGCTCGGCGGCGCGCGGCATACCGTTCTGCCCGACCGGATCGAGACCGGCACCTATGCGATGGCGGTCGCGATGACCGGCGGCGAGGTGCTGCTGCGCGGCGCGCGGCCGGAGCTGTTGCAGTCGGCGCTCGACGTGCTGAGCGAGGCGGGCGTTGTCATCACGCCGAACAACGAAGGCATCAGGGTGGCCCGCAACGGCGCCGGCATCGATCCGGTGACGGTCTCGACCGCGCCGTTCCCCGGCTTCCCCACCGACCTTCAGGCGCAATTGATGGCGCTGATGACGCGCGCCAAGGGCGCATCCCGAATCACCGAGACCATCTTCGAGAATCGCTTCATGCACGTGCAGGAACTGGCGCGATTCGGGGCGCGCATTCATCTCGACGGCGAAACCGCCACCATCGATGGCATCGGGACGCTGCGCGGCGCGCCAGTGATGGCGACGGATTTGCGAGCCTCGGTGTCGCTGGTGATTGCGGGACTCGCCGCCGAAGGGGAAACCATGGTCAACCGCGTCTATCATCTCGACCGTGGTTTCGAGCATCTTGAGAAAAAACTATCGGCGTGCGGCGCCTCGATCGAGCGAATCAGCGAACGGTGATCTGAGCGATCGAATCGGACGTCGGCCGCCTCGAAGGGTTGACGACGATTTGAGGCCGCGCCATTGAGCGCTGTACCCGCGAGCGGATCCGCTCCATGAGAGCCTTTCCCGCTTATGACGGAATCAGAAGCGGAGCTCTCGGATTTTGATTTGACGCGTTTTCTTCACGCGAACCGGTGCCCGCTCCGCCGGAAAACGCTATAGCTCTTGCCGGAAATAGCCCATGCCGATCCGCATCGATAGCCGCAGCGCCGATTTCGCCTCGCGTTTCAAGGCGTTTCTCGCAACCAAGCGCGAGGTCTCGGCCGATATCGAAGCCGCCGCCCGCGCCATCGTCGACGACGTGGCGGCGCGGGGTGATGCGGCGCTGATCGAAGCGACGCGCAGGTTCGACCGGCTCGAAGTCGACGCTGCGGGTTTCCGCTTCACCGCAGCCGAGATCGACGCCGCGGCGGCGGCTTGCGATGCCGCGACGCTGGACGCGCTGAAACTGGCGCGCGACCGGATCGAGACTTTTCATCGCCGCCAACTGCCGAAGGACGACCGCTTCACCGATGCGCTCGGCGTCGAGCTGGGCTCGCGCTGGACCGCGATCGAGGCGGTCGGGCTTTACGTGCCAGGCGGTTCGGCGGCCTATCCGTCCTCGGTGCTGATGAACGCGGTGCCGGCCAGGGTCGCCGGTGTCGCGCGCGTCGTCATGGTGGTGCCCTCGCCGGAGGGTAGGATCAATCCGCTGGTGCTGGCGGCGGCGCGGCTCGGCGGCGTCTCCGAAATCTATCGCGTCGGCGGCGCGCAGGCGGTCGCCGCGCTCGCCTACGGCACCGCGACCATCGCGCCGGTGGCCAAGATCGTAGGGCCCGGCAACGCTTATGTCGCCGCCGCCAAGCGCCAGGTATTCGGCAAGGTCGGCATCGACATGATCGCCGGCCCCTCGGAGGTGCTCGTCATCGCCGACCAGACCGGCAATGCCGGCTGGATCGCCGCCGACCTGCTGGCGCAGGCGGAGCATGATGCCAACGCGCAATCGATCCTGATCACCGACAGCGAGACGCTCGCCGCCGATGTCGAGCGCGCGGTCGAGGCGCAACTCGCAACCCTGCCGAGGGCGGACATCGCGCGAGCCTCCTGGACCGGCTTCGGCGCCGTCATTCTGGTGAGGAATCTCGATGAAGCGGTGGCGCTGGCGGATTCGATCGCGGCGGAGCACCTGGAGGTCATGACCGCCGATCCCGAAAGCCTCGCCGCGCGGATCCGCAATGCCGGCGCGATCTTCCTCGGGCCGCATACGCCGGAGGCGATCGGTGATTATGTCGGCGGCTCCAACCACGTCTTGCCGACGGCGCGCTCGGCGAGATTCTCGTCGGGCCTTGGCGTGCTTGACTTTATGAAGCGAACGTCAATCCTGAAATGCGGGCCGGACCAGTTGCGGGCTCTGGGGCCGGCGGCGATGACCCTGGGCGAGGCCGAGGGCCTTGACGCTCATGCCCGCTCGGTCGGAGTGCGTCTCAATCTGCGATGAACATGGTCCCCCCAAAGGATGACTCCTGCAATCGGATCGTGGCGGTCACGCTCGATGAGGATTCGATCGGGCGCTCCGGGCCGGATATCGAGCATGAGCGGGCGATCGCGATCTACGATCTGGTCGAGAAGAACCTGTTCGCGCCGGAAGGCGCGGAAGGCGGTCCGTTCATGCTGCGCATCGCGATCACGGGCAACCGGCTGATGTTCGATATCAGGCGTGAAGACGGCGCGCCGGTGGTGAGACACCTGTTGTCGCTGACTCCGTTCCGGCGGATCGTGAAAGATTACTTCATGATCTGCGACAGCTACTATCAGGCGATCCGGACCGCGACGCCGGACAGGATCGAGGCCATCGACATGGGCCGGCGCGGCGTCCACGACGAAGGTTCGCGCACGCTGCAAGAGCGGCTGAACGGCAAGGTCCGCGTCGACTTCGACACCGCGCGGCGCCTGTTCACGCTGATCTCTGTCCTGCACTGGAAGGGATAGCGCATGATCCGGATGGTGGAGCATCTGTCGCCGTCGCGGTGCATGCGGGATGGCTGCGCGGAGCGCGCGCGCGAAGCGAAAGCGGCCTGAGCGCATGGCCGCGCCTGCGCGCGTGGATAATCCCCAGTCTGTGCTGTTCGCCTGCGCGCATAACAGCGTGCGCTCGCCGATGGCGGCGAGCCTGTTGCAGCACATGTTTCCGCGAACGCTCTATGTACGATCCGCCGGTGTCCGGACCGGTGAACTCGATCCGTTCGCCGTCGCCGTGATGGCCGAACTGGGCCAGGATATCGCGAAGCACCGGCCGATGACGTTCGAAGAAGTCGAGGACTGGGAAGGTCTCAACTTCGATCTCATCATCACGCTGTCACCGGAAGCCCATCACAAGGCGCTGGAACTCACGCGGACAATTGCAGCCGAGGTGGAATACTGGCCGACGCCGGATGCCACCGGCATCGAGGGCAGCCGCGAGCAGCGCATGCAGGCCTATCGCGACGTCTGCGACGGATTGCTGTCTCGTATCCGCAAGCGCTTTGCCCGGGGCGGCGCGGGACTCGGGGCATGATTTACGAGAATGGATCCGGTTGAGCCATGGCGTTTGAAAACGCTACAGACGACACCGTTCGATCCGGGGACGCTCACGACTTGTTCTTGCGTTCGCGCAGCTCGGCGAAAACCTCAGCCCCGCTGGCTCCCTTCATGTGCACTCCGGCCGCCACGGCAGGATCGTCGGCGCGCAGGAATACGTTGGCCTTCTTCTCCTCGCCCATCAGGGTCGGCACCG
>CAZOOO010000036.1:0-18216 GCA_964581435.1 uncultured Hyphomicrobiales bacterium
GTGGACGAGCCACTCGCCAACCGGGTCAGGTCCGGAAGGAAGCAGCCCTAACGAGATCCGGATCGGGTCGCTCGTCAGTCTCCTACCCTGTTTCGGGCGAGCCATGTTTCTCGGAAATCTTGCCAGCGCCGGATCGGCGCGGCCCGAAGGTTCGCTCCGTTGTTCCGCAAGCCGGCTTCGAGAGAGAAAATTGCGGATCGCTCAATGACCGATGCTGGCCATCCCTCCACGCTCCCCGATGACGCTGCCGGTCAAACCGGCCTCGCCCGCGGCGTGATGCCGCCCGGATCGAGCGCGCAGTACCGGGTACTGGCGCGCAAATACCGTCCGGCCAGTTTTGATGATCTCATCGGACAGGAGGCGCTGGTGCGCACCGTGTCCAATGCGTTCGAGACGGGGCGGATTCCTCAGGCCTGGATCCTGACCGGCGTGCGCGGCGTGGGAAAAACGACGACAGCGCGCATCCTCGCCCGCGCGCTGAACTACGAGCTTGCCGACGGCTCGGTGCAGGGGCCGACCATCCGGATGCCGCAACCCGGCGTGCACTGCCAGGCCATCATGGAAAGCCGTCACATCGACGTGCTGGAGATGGACGCCGCGTCCCATACCGGCGTCGACGATGTCAGGCAGATCAACGACAGTGTGCGCTATGCGCCGTCGAGCGCGCGCTACAAGGTCTATATCATCGACGAAGTCCACATGCTGTCGACGGCGGCTTTCAACGCCTTCCTGAAGACGCTGGAGGAGCCGCCGGAGCACGCGAAATTCGTGTTCGCGACCACCGAGATCCGGAAGGTTCCGGTGACGGTGCTGTCGCGCTGCCAGCGGTTCGACCTCCGGCGGGTCGATGCGGACGTCCTGATGACGCACCTCGCCGCTATCGCGGCGAAAGAGAAGGTTGAGGTCGAGCCGGAAGCGCTCGGCATCGTGGCGCGGGCGGCCGAAGGCTCGGTGCGCGATTCGCTGTCGCTGTTCGACCAAGCCATCGCCCATGCCGCCGGCGTGGTGCGGGCCGATGCGGTGCGGCAGATGCTGGGCCTTGCCGACCGTACCCGGATCATCGATCTGTTCGAGGCGCTGGCGCGAGGCGACATCGCGAGCGCATTCGGCGAGTTTCGCGCCCAGTACGAGACCGGCGCCGATCCGGTGGTCGTGCTCGGCGACCTGGCCGAATTCGTCAATTTCGTGACGCGAATCAAGATCGTTCCGGCGATCGCCGACAATGTCGCATTCGGTGAAACGGAGCGTATGCGCGCGCGCGATTTTGCCGTGAAACTGTCGATGCGCGTGCTGTCGCGGATGTGGCAGATGCTGTTGAAGGGGATTGCGGAGGTTCAGGGCGCGACGCGGCCGGCGGCCGCGGCCGAGATGGTGCTGGTGCGCATCGCCTATGTCGCCGACCTTCCGACGCCCGATGAGGCGATCCGGCTGCTGGACCGGAACGGCGGCGAATCGCCGGTTGTTGCGAACAATGCCGTGCCGCCCGGATCGACCTCGGGATCGGTGTCATCCGGCCGATCGTCGGCGGTGCGTTCATTGTCGCCGCGCGCGGCCGCGGTGCCGGCTCGCCCGCAGGCCGTCGCGCCGTCGGTCGATTCAATGGGTGCAGCTCCCCCGATGCGGATCGAGAGCTTTACCGAACTGGTGGCGCTCGCCGGCGAGAAGCGTGATCTGATCCTCAAGGCGGCGCTGGAGGCCGACATGCGGCTGGTCCGCATCGAGGACGGCCGGCTCGAGGTCGCGCTGGAGCGCAGCGCGGCGCGCACCCTGGTGAACGATCTTGCACGCAAGCTGGAACAGTGGACCGGCCGGCGCTGGACAGTGATCGTCTCCAACGAGCCGGGCCAGCCGACATTGCGCTCGCAGGCGTTGCTGCAAAAAAACGAGCGCGAGCGCACCGCCGAGGCTGATCCGCGCGTGCAGGATGTGCTGGCGCGTTTTCCCGGCGCCAAGGTGGTTGAAGTGCGAAAGTTCGCTTTGTCGTCGCCGGATTCCGATGCCGCTCCTGACGAACCGGCCGACGATGGCGACCTAGAGCCTCTCGTTTCTGATTGAATCAGAAGCGAGGCTCTAGATGGATTGTTGTTTTGAAGCGTTTTCTTCACGCGAACCGGTTTCCGTCCCCGGGTCAAGCCTGAGGACATGCTTCGCTCGAAAACGCTATAGCGAGTTTAATCGGCGGCTCGGTGATCCTCCGGCGGGCAATCCGGCACCGAGGACGAATGGAGATCGTCCGCGACCGTTTGCGCGAACCCGCTCCGAGCCGTCACATCGAGTTCGCGCCTCATCTCCTGTATCGTAGCCATTTCAAGAGAGATTTTGTGCTGTTGAGTGGCGATTTGGACAAGTGAAAGAGAGAGAAGCGACCTTCTGGCCTGATCAATAGACACGGCTGGACTCATTGTGATTCCCTCTCGGAAATGTCGCACAAACGATAGCCGCGACGACTGTGCGCCGGGGCTTAGGTGCGCGATGACATCATCTCCATTTATAGTTTTTCGGACCGGAGCGATTTCACGGTCAGGTGAGCCAAGGTAAACAAGCCGCGAGAAAGTATTGAGACGACTGCTTCGTCCGCAAACTTACATGGGATGGCGATGGAGGCTGCAAGGAGCTATGGCCGCGCAGAGGTGTCACCATGAATTCCTGAAACACGAATCCCTTAGAGAGGAGTGTCCCGCTCTACCGTCGTTTGCGGTGCTTGGATTTGACGGGACGAGGGAAGGAATTGGATTTGACGGGACGAGGGAAGGAATATCCGGCGGGTGACGGCGCGAAGCGCGCAGTTTCATCGCGCGGGCGTTGGCAGGCCGACCCGGATGCGCTCCGAGAAATCGGATTCTCCGTCGGCGGCCTGCACGGCGCTATTGATCAGAGAGCGTCGCCTCAGTTCCGCGAACGGCAACGTCGTGTCCACTCTGCCCGAGTGATAGAGATAGCCGTCGATCAGGCCGTTGAGCATATGGCGGATGTTGAACCGGCCCTGCCGGCCCGCCGCGTTTGCATAGCGGATGATATTGATCGTGCAGCTACTGGTCAGCAGGTGATAGAATTCGGGCTTGTCGGCAAGTTCGTTGATCCGCTCCAGGTAGACCAGGAATAGCCGGCGCGCATCCTCCGCAGAAGTATTCAGGCGATAGAGGTATACCGGTTCGTGCCGGTGGTTGGCGCGCACGCCCACAAGATCGCGTTCGCTGCCGACCACATAAATCAACTCGAATTGCTTGAAGAGGGAGGCGACGGGGGCGAAGCCTTCGCCAACCTCGGGCCGTGTTTCGATGGAGATGCTGAGCGGCTCGGCATTGTCGAATGTGAAGCTCACGAAAGTATGACCGACCGGCCCCTCGGCAAAGTAGGCGACGTAGAAGTCGAGACCGGTCAGGTGTGATAGCTGGATATCCCGCTCCTGGTAGCGGACGGTGAAGTCGTTGCGGCCGCGATAGTCGAAATCTCGAACGCCGGTGAGATGCACATTGTCGCCGTCGATGACGGCTCGTGGCATCACTGCGACTTCCGGTCGCCAAGGGCGATCATGCGATGGGGGAATGGCTATCCACCATGCCACCACGCCGAAGAACAGCAGAGCTGCCACCACGGACATGCGCCGTCGATGCGAAAACCAGACGGCCCATACCGCGAATACCGCAAAGGCGATCGCCAGCGCGATGCGCAACCACGCCCACGGCAGATTTGAATAGTAGATGGCCAGCGTGGCCCACGTGAGGGGCACGGCGCGACAGAGAAAGCCCAGCACTGCCATCGACCAGCGCAAAAATCCGTTCAGGAACCAGCGAAGCGTGCTCATTAATCTCTTTCACTGGCACCCTGGGGGCGCGGGTGATGAAGACAAAGCATGCCTCATATCATCATCAAAGTGAGGATGGCAACGAGCGCCGGTCGCGCTCGTCTGCCGGCGAGGTTTGCTATCATGAAATGGTTTGAGCTCGTTTTAAATTCTTGCCGCCGACAGCCGATACGCTACCATCCCGAGATTCGCCCGCGCCTGCCGCAACGTTCGATGTGGTTTCCAAAGGCACATTGTTTTCAAAGGCACATTGTTTTCAAAGGCACATGGTTGATGACAGTTGGTAAGATCGTCCGAGATCGGCCGATACCGTTTTTGTATGGCCTGATGGTGGTGACGCTGCTCGCGTTGTTGCCGCTTCCGCCTCTGTTGCAGGACCAGGATTATCATCAGTTTGCCGACCAGCGCGAATTGTTCGGCATACCGAATTTCTGGAATGTGGTTTCCAACCTGCCTTTCATCGCCGTGGGTGCAATCGGTCTTGCGCGATTTCGTCGCAACCCGACAACTTTTGTGCTGTTTGGCGGTGTTTTTCTGACCGGTTTCGGTTCATCCTATTACCATCTCGACCCGAATGACCAGACATTATTCTGGGATCGATTGCCGATGACGCTCTGCTTCGCGGCGATCCTTTCCGCGGTGGTTGAGGAGCGTGTGGATGCAAGGGCCGGTGCCACATTGTTGCGGCCGCTGCTCGCGGTCGGAGTTTTCAGTCTCCTTCTATGGCGCTGGACAGATGATTTGCGGCTCTATGCGTGGGCGCAGTTTTTTCCGTTTACGGCATTGGTGTTGATCCTGAGCTTGTTTCCGCCGAAATATACCGGCGCTCGATACTGGGGCGCCGCCGCGGCGTTTTACGCATTGGCGAAATTGCTGGAGCACTTCGACCATCAGGTCTATTCATTTGGCGGAATTGTGAGCGGGCACACGCTGAAGCATCTAGCCGCGGCCGCCGCCTGCTTCGCGATCCTGAAACTGTTTCAGGTGCGACGGCCGCTGGAGGCCGTTGCCGGTCGCGCTTAGGTCTACCGCATATCTTGTGCGCCCGGCTCAAGGACCGGCGATACGCCGTCACCCGTTACGATAGATGCGCACATACCTTCATGCCTCCCGTCTGCATCGCGGCGGCCGTCATCTCTTGGCTCTGATCGATGAGTCCTGACGAGGCGATCGCGTCACGCCCTGATGACGCTGATCGATGAGTTCACCAGGCTAAGCCGCGCCATCCAGAGCGATGTGAATGTCATAAGGCTTGGTTTCCTCCATCCATGCGTGTTGATGTGGATCAAGACGTCAGCGTCGCGTGCTGGATAAGCAAAGGAAACGATGGTTGGGTTGCCCATGAAGGCTTCGGAAGTAATGCGGTCGCCGGCGGTGAGTGTCGCACCGAATTCTCGGGTGATTGTTGCGGTTCGGCTGCTGCTGGATACCAAACGGAGAGGGCTGCCGGTCGTTGATCTGCCGGGGTGGAGCGGATCGCGGATCATCTGAAGCTTAGAGATGAGTTACCGCTTTGAACGATGGAAACGATCGAGTTCTCGAGCGGTTAAAAGCGGTCAGCGTGGAGGCGGCTCAGTTGTTTGATAAGAATGTCGCTGAAAGTTGACCGGCATGGATAGCGATGCTCTAAGTCGCCTTACGGTGTCCTTGGCCATTGGGCTTCTCGTCGGCCTGGAACGGGGCTGGCGGGCGCGCGATGCGCTGGACAACCGGCGAGCCGCTGGCTTTCGTACTTTTGCGCTTTCCGGGCTATTGGGCGGCGTCACCGGTCTCATCGCACTTCAAACGGCGGCTTCGGTCATCGGGTGGGTCTTTCTGGGATATATCGCGGCATTCGCGAGCTTTCATTGGCTGGAAGCCAGAAATGAAGGCCGTGCCAGTGTGACGTCGGTTGTCGCGGGAATGCTCACGTTCCTGCTCGGGACCATGGCTGTCGTCGGAGATCTGCAACTCGCCATTACGTGCGCCGTCGGCATGACGGTTCTGTTGGCGCTACGCGAGCCGCTGCATCGTTGGATCGACTCGTTGGATTGGCAGGAAATCCGCGCCGTATTGACTCTGCTCGCGATGTCGTTCCTGCTGTTGCCGCTGCTGCCAAATCGACCGATCGACCCGTGGCAAACGATCAATCCTTATCAGATATGGCTGCTTGCAATCATGATCGGAACAATTTCGTTCGCCGGCTACGTGGCCGTGAAGGCGTTCGGAAATCGGCTCGGCGTCTTTATGGCTGCCGTCGCGGGAGGGTTGGCATCGTCCACAGCTACCACGCTCGCATTGGCGAAGCTGGCCCGCGAGCATCCGTCATCGTCGGGGCTATTGAGCGCGGGTATTCTGGTTGCGGGTGTCGTCATGATGCTGCGCGCGGGCGTCATAGCAGTGGCGCTCAACGGTGCGCTTCTGATATGGCTGTTTCCCGCGCTCTTGATCGCCGCCGGGGTGCTCGGCATCGGAGCCGCCATCTTATGGTTCGGAAACGTTCAGCAGGAAACGCCTGAACTTCGGATCAGGAATCCTCTTGCTATCGGAACTGCAATCCAGCTGGCGGCGCTACTTGGAGCTGTGATGCTGGCCGCAGAACTGGTGCGTCGAACGTTCGGCGGCGTCGGCATGTTCGCTGTGGCCGCGCTTTCCGGAATCGCAGACGTCGACGCCCTGACGATCTCGATCGCCCGCATGGCCGGAGGCGATGTAGATTTAGTTACCGCTGCTCGCGCTATCATGGTCGCAATTGCGGTCAACACCATCTCCAAGGCCATTATGGCCGGTTGGGTAGGAAACAGGAGAGTCGGGCTGCTGGTCGGGGGAATTGGCGCCGTTGCGCTTGCCGGAGGGTTCGTTTGGGTTGTCCGGGAAATCTGATGGTCCGAGAGTGCGATATGCATTTTAGCCCGGCCGTTCATTGGCGAGAAATGGCCTCCCGAACGCGCTTCACGAGGCTGTCCTCCAGATGAGGCTTGAACAGAATATAATCTATGCCGGCGGCCGCAGCCTTCTCCGCCATATGCCGGGTGGGATAGCCGGTAATGAGAACAATCGGCGCCGCGACGTTGCGTTTACGGAGGCGGGCAGCCACATCCAGTCCGTCCATGTGAGGCATTTTGTAATCGATCACCAGACAATCGACATCGTCGGGTCCGATGGACGTCAACAGCGCCGCGGCGGCGCTAAACGTGCGAACCTTGAAGCCATGGGTTTCGAGAAGAAATCGCAGCGACTGAAGCACGGCGGGATCGTCATCGAGAACGCAGATCGTGTGCCTTGCGATTGTGATCTCTGTCATTTGATGTCGCGAATCCTGATAGCCGATCAATGATACGGCTGCGAAAATGCGACGGCTTGATTTGCCTCAATCTTTCAAGAGACCGGCGCGCAGCGCAAGCCGGATCAACTCCGACAGGTTGTGTGCCTGCATCTTGGTCATGACATTTGCCCGGTAAACCTCGATCGTCCTGGGGCTGATATTGTGCTCTCGGGCGATCAGCTTGTTGGATAATCCTGCGACGAGACCGTCCATGACCTGGCGTTCGCGCTGACTGAGAGTCGCTATTCGCGATGCGATCTCAGTCGAGACGGCGTCGCTTTTCGTACGATCAGGGCTCTGTTGGAGGGCTGCCTCGATCATTCCGATCAGCCGTTCATCTTCGAACGGCTTTTCGACAAAATCGAACGCCCCTAACTTCATCGCTTCGACGGCGAGCGGGATATCCCCGTGCCCGGTCATGATGATGACGGGCAGGGACGAAGCGTTGGCCTTGAGGCATCGAAGCAGATCCATTCCATCGATGCCAGGCATGCGAACATCGGACACGACGCAGCCAGAACGAAGACCGGAATGAGCATCGAGGAAGTCGGCGGCAGTGTCGAACAGCACGACGTTGAAGTTTGCCGAGCCAAGCAGAAAATCGAGCGAGTCCCGCATCGTCGGGTCGTCGTCGACGACGTAGACGTTTCCCTTATGCGACATCCGGCAAATCCTCGGTCGACGCTATGGGCAGGGTCAGCCGGAAGGTGGCGCCGCCTGAATCGTTTGTTTCGGCCCACATTCGGCCGCCGTGGGCTTCCACGATTGATCGACTGATAGAGAGTCCCAGGCCCATGCCGGTTTCCTTGGTCGTGAAGAAAGTCTCGAACAGGCTTGCGGCGGCTGCCTCGCTGAAGCCATGGCCGGTATCCGATATGGACAGCTCGACCATGCCGTCCGACGCCTTTTTGCTGGAGGCGGTAAGTTCCCGTTTTGGCGATTCCGCCATCGCTTCCAGGGCATTTCGAAAAAGATTGACCAGGACTTGCTGAATCTGCACGCGGTCGACCAGGACACGGTCGCATTCCGTATCCAGATCAATCCGCAGCATGACGTTCTGTTCACGGGTGCCCGCGAGACCGAGGGCGCCGGCTTCTTCCATCAGCTTCGCCAGGCTTTCGACGCGCTTCTCCGATTCCCGCCGGGAAACGAAATCGCGCAACCGCCGAATGATCTGGCCGGCGCGGATGGCCTGATCCGCGGCGCGATCCAGCGCTGTTTCGATCTTCGTGATGTTGGGATCGGTACTCGTTGCCAGAAGACGGCGCGATCCCTTCATGTAGTTGCTGATCGCGGTCAACGGCTGATTCAATTCGTGCGCGAGAGTCGAGGCCATTTCACCCATCGCACTCAGGCGAGACATGTGGACCAGTTCGGATTGCAGTTCCTGCAGCTTGACCTGGGTTTGCTGGTGTTCCGTAAGATCGCGAACAAATCCTGTAAAATGTCGCTTCCCGCCGGAGTGCATCTCGCCGACGGACAGGTGCATTGGAAAGGTGGCCCCGTCCCGGCGTTTTCCGGTGACGATCCGCCCGATGCCGATGATGTGCCGCTCGCCGGTGGATTGATAGCGGGCCAAGTAGCCGTCGTGTCGGCTGCTATCCGGTTCAGGCATCAAGATGCTGACATTCCGGCCAATGGCTTCGTGTTCCGAATAGCCGAACAGGCGTTCGGCCGCAGTGCTGAAGTGCTGTATGATGCCGTGATCGTCAATAACAATCATCGCATCGGGAATGGTATCGAGAATCGAACGCAGGTGATCTTCGCGCGCCATCAGGGCTTCTTCGATCAACTTCTGATCGTCGATATCGAGCATCACGCCGCTCAACCGTTGTGGCGCTCCCTCTTCGTCGATGACGAGGCCGCCTCTTGCTCGTACCCAGCGACTCCCTTCCTGTCTTCCGTGAATCCGGTACTGAATATCGAACCTGCAGCCGGTTTTGATCGAGCGCTGAATGGCCGATTCCGTGCGCGCGCGGTCTTCCGGCTGGAGCAGGGAGAGGAAAAGATCGTAACTGATCGCGGCATCTTCCGGGACGCCAAAAAGCCTGCGTGTGGGACCGGACCAGAACAGTTCTCGCGTCGAGAGATGGAGATCCCAGATGCCAACCCCGGACTTGTCAATGCCGCGTTGCAAATCCTCGTCACGGAACAGACTGTTTAGGGATGGCAGATCGTCACGCGTCACGGCTCACTTCCCGGCACGGCAAGCTTCAAATCCATTATACCCCGAATAGTGAGCCTCTTGTCCTCCAGGCCCCGGATCGCGACTGCTGCTTATGTCGACCGCACAGGCTTCAAGATGGAAAAAATGAGACTTGGCGCGGCACGAATACCATATAATATCATATAATATTATATGGTTATAGCCAGACCCCGCCGAGACAGCCTCCCGGCAAAACCGCTGGCTTGCTTCCGCGCGAAGCGGTCGCGCGATGCAAGGTTAGCTAGAGCGGGATGAGGAAAAGTGTGCAGCGGTTTTCCGCCCGCATCCCGCGTCTCAAAATATTGGAATCGATCACGTTCATGATCCTGGATCGATTCGATCCAGGATCATCGTGATCTAGGCCTTGAGGCTTGCGACCACGTTCTTCAGCAGGATTCGGACACGCTCCGCTGACTGTTTAAGTTGTGGATTGTCGATTGCCTGCATGGAAGCGACGGGATCGATCGCGGAAATTTCGGTGCGATCTTGAGAAATTTCGCTAACGACGACGTTGCACGGCAACATGGTGCCGACCTTGTCCTCAAGTTGAAGCGCCTCATAAGCCAGCTTGGGATTGCATGCCCCGAGAATGCGGTAGTTGCGAAATTCGATTCCGAGCTTTTCCTTGAGGGTCTTCTTGACATCGATCTCGGTAATGATGCCGAATCCTTCCCCTTTAAGAGCGTCGGTCGTGTGCCGGACCGCCTCATCGAACCCGACCGGCAGGGTCGTGCTAAGATAGTAGGTCATCGTCCTTCCTCTTCTACTATTATAAAGGCGGCAATCGTGGCCAATGATCAGCCGATCTCCCGGCTGGCGACAGGGGCGCTTGTATCTGTAGGTACAGTCCGGACATGGGACCGATCCAGAAAAGCCGATCGTGAACCTTCTCTACGCCGCTAAGGCGTATCTGAACGCTATCGCCGCTGGATCGAGTTGGCTTGACCTGGGTCAAGCGTGACGGCCGACAGGAAATATGAGCATCCCCGGCCTGGTGTCGAGCGTCGCCTCGCATCGGCGGCTGCATCATTTGCGAGCTGTTGATCTGGATCATTTTCGTTCCACAATCCAGGACCCATGCATATCGGTGGATGATACCATTTGAGGTTGTCGATTGAATCGCATCGGGAGAAAAGAATGTCCTACGCGACGATCATGGTTTGCCTTGCGTCCGATCAGTCGAACGAGCGCTGTCTTGCCATTGCCGGCGAACTGGTCGAACGATTCGATGCGCGAGTTGTCGGAATCGCGGCCGCGGACTTCAGTCCGCCGCTCTATTTCACCTCGGGGGAGCAAGCCGATAAGCTCATTGAGCAAGGTCGTAAAGCCGTCAAGACGCGGTTATCGGAGCTTGAGTCCGAGTTCCGGGCGGTTATGAACCGGAGCGCGAAACACGTCGAATGGCGCGCCGACATGGCGATGCCTATTCGGTTTGTTGCGCGCGAAGCGCGTGCCGCCGACATTATCGTGATCGGGCAAAGCCCAGGTAATGCGTTTACTGATCCGTTTGCCAGGGTCAGTCCGAGCGATCTCCTTATGCAGGCGGGCAGGCCGCTGCTTGTTGTTCCGGAAGCACCCGACTGGCTCGATTTTCGAAGCGTGCTAGTCGCCTGGAAAGACACGCCCGAGGCGCGACGAGCAATCGTCGACTCGCTTCCGTTGCTACGCAAGGCTAAAAACGTCACGATCGCCGAGGTCGTCGAAGACGGTGGCAGTCACGAAGCTGCGTTGAGCCGCACGCGTGATGTGGTGACGTGGCTGTCGCATCATGACATTGGGGCAAGCGCACTTGTTCCTGAAGAGAGTGCATCGTGGGATGCCGCGGTCGAGCTGGACCGAATTGCATCCAGCGTTGGCGCGGGTGTGATTGTCGCGGGAGCCTATGGCCATTCGCGATGGCGCGAGTTGGTGCTCGGTGGCGTGACGCGGCACCTTAGCACAGAATCGACGCGCTGTGTGTTGCTGTCGCGCTGATCCGAACCGGCCGCAAACCGGGGTTGTTCATGTGAGATGCGGCCACGGAGGCGCTCCATATATTCGTGCTCTGAAAGCGAAGAATCCAGTTATAGCGTTTTCGAGCGAAGTGGAATCCGGTTCGCGTCAAGAAAACGCGTCAAATCAAAAACCTAAAGTCTTTCCTCTTTCCATGGAACGGTGAAAGACTTTAGAAGGGTTTCAATTCCGCCATCTGTCGAAAAATGACCGCAGTGGCCTTGATCGTCCGTTTCCTGGCTTTCCGGCCTGTCGGGAACGGCGAGCGGAATTTTGTCCCGTCATCCCGCAGGGCTTTTACCAGGGTAGTCGCGATCGCGCGGCCTTGCTCGGCATCGTTTAACTGCCCCAGATATCTCTGAATCTTACGTAGAGACTTCAGCAACCCTCTCACTTTTACGCGGGAGCGGCTTGGGAGAAGCTGTCCAAGGGTTTCGAGCGCATATCGGAATCGTTTACTTTTTATCCTGAGTCGATGACGCTGGCTTGCATTCATATCCTCAAGGGCGCGGCTCTTTTTGACGAGCTTCTTGTACCACCGACCAAGCTGGCGGTGAGAATGCGCCGTGAGCGAGGCAGATGGCTTTCGGATGTCCGGCGGCCTGGTCCCATGCTCAATCCGGGCAGCCATGTCGCGCAGCAATATCCGGTATCGCCGTGATTGGAGCGCCAGGCTCAGTTCTCGATGGCTGGTGCTCCACGTCGTTCGCCAAGCGCGACCTAGAGCGGGATGAGGAAAAGTGCGCAGCGGTTTTCCGCCCGCATCCCGCTCTAAAATATTGGAATCGATCACGTTCATGATTCTGGATCGATTCGATCCAGGATCATCGTGATCTAGCGACTGTTCCGGACTTTTGTCATCAACCGAGAAGAGCCATTTAAGCGTGACGTCCAAATCGCGGGTCCGGCTCAGGTGCTTGTTCAACCATTTCAATTCACCGTTCAAATTGGACCATTCTGAAGATGGAACGACAGAAGAGAAAAAAGATCTGATAGCCCGTAAACGGGTGAGCGCGATACGCATCTGATGCAGGGCTTCGCGATCTCCCTCGCGCGTCGCCTGTTGATTTGCTGTCAGATCGTCGAGACAATCGCGCGCGATCGCCTGAAAAGCTTCCTGGCATGTCATCGCTGCGGTTAGTCGCGGCAACTTATAACGACACGTGCCCCGCCGCTGTTTGGAGCGCGAGCGGTCCAAGCGAGATTTTCGAGCCTCGGTCATGGTGGCTCCAGTGATGTCGGTGAAAAGTCGGTTTCAGCCAAGTCGAGCTTTTCCTTGCAGCGTTGCAGCGTTTGCCGGGGTGTTCCGGAGGCATCGATCATGTGCCAATCAAGCGGGCCGATGTTGTAGTTCTCCTGATTTTTGACGAGATCGGTGGTGGCATCGGAGGCATCGTCTACGCGATGTTCGACTCGCTTCATTCGTGTTGTCAGATCGCTCACGAGAAAGAAGCCGACAAATGGCAGGTTGAGTTTGCGAGCAGTCGCGGCAACCGAATTCCGTTCGCCGGGCTTGGCAAAAACAGCGTCGAGAATGACGGAGTGCCCTTGCGCGAGAAGACGTTCCGCTCGTTCGGCCAGGATTTGATAAATGGTTGCGGTTGCCTGTGGCTGGTAGGCGGTTGTGGGCAACCGTTGCGTCTCATGAGCCTGGAAATAGTTTTTGCGCGTGACGTCTGAACGCAAAATCAAGGCCCCGGGCGGGGGTTCAATGGCGTCGGCGAGCGCGCGAGCCAGTATGGTTTTTCCGGTGCCGGACAGCCCGCCGATAGCGACAAGTGTTGGCGGGGAAGGGGAAATCAGTCGGTGAGCCAGATCGAAATAAGACCGGGCGGCAAGTCGTATGGTCGCTTCATCGGTGTCGGGTCTGTCGGCGTCGGGGCCGCCGAGGCGTGCCAGCAGGACATTGGCGCGAATAGCGGCGCGCATCGACATGAACAGCGGGAGCGCCGCGATTCCATCGAGATTATCTTCGAATGTCGTGGTCATATATCTGTTGAGAAGGATGTTGGCTTCGGTGCCGCGCCCGTAGTGTAGAAGATCCATCAAGGTGAACGACAGATCGTAAAGAATATCGACCGAGGCGATCGCAGGATCGAATTCGATCGCGTCGAAAAGAACCGGCTTATTACCGATCAGCACGATGTTGGCGAGATGTAGATCGCCGTGGCAGCGTCGAACGAGCCCGCGGCGGCCGCGCTCCTTCAATCGCGACCGAATCTTTGAGAATTCAATCCGGCTTTTTGCGTCGAGCAAATCGATGGCGTTTGCAGGCAAGCAGCCTGAAGCGTGAAACGCGAGCGTATTGTCGGCAACAATTGATTGAATGGAACAGACCCATCTGTCGGCTGCGGCAACGGATGCTGTTCGATGCGATGCCGCGATGGCGTCGGCGAGGTCGACGACCAGAGCGGGATCCAATCCGCCGGCTCGCGCGACGCGATCCAGCGTCTGGCGTTCATCGAAGCGGCTCATGTCGACCGCATATTCGACCGGGATCCCGTCGCCGTCGATGCCGAGCGAGCCGTCATGGCCTTGCGTGATGGCAGCAACGCGGCGGTAGATCTGCGGCGCGGATAAGCGGTTGATCCTGATCTCTTCATCGCAGGACGCCTTCCGTTTGGCCAGTGTTGAGTAATCGAGAAATGGAAACCGGACTGCACGTTTGACTTTCAATGCCCGGTCGCCTGCGAGAAAGACCACGGCGGCGTGGGTGTCGATGCGACGAACGTCGGCATTGCCATGTGTCGCGGGGGCGGCCAGGAAGGCAAAGACTTTCCTTTGAATGGTCGTATCCTGTGTGCTCGGGCTCGTCATGTCTCGTTATGGTCAGGGTTGAAGAACGGCGGCCCCCAGCAACTGTCCTGTCCTCAGCATGGCAATGGCGTCGTTGGCCTTGTCGAGGGGAAAGGTCGTCGTACGGATGTGAATTCCGGCTTCAGGAACGATCTTGAAAAAATCAATGCCGTCCTGTCTCGTCAGATTAGCAACGGACAGCAATTGTCGTTCCTCCCAAAGGAGATTGTATGGAAACGAGGGAATATCACTCATGTGGATTCCGGCGCACACAACCCGGCCACCTTTGCGGACCGCGCGCAGAGCGAGCGGAACCAATTCACCAACCGGGGCATAAATGATGGCGGCATCCAGTTCGTCCGGCGGACGCTGATCGGATGCACCGGCCCAGACGGCGCCAAGTTGCCTGGCGAAGTCTTGCGCCGCGGTATCGCCGGCGCGGGTGAAGGCAAACACCGCGCGTTCCTGCCGGACGGCGAGTTGAGCGACGATATGACCTGCCGCGCCAAATCCGTAGATGCCGAGCCGTTCGGCGTCGCCCGCCATGACCAGCGACCGCCAGCCTATCAGGCCGGCGCATAATAGCGGCGCGATCGATACGTCGTCGCCGGTCCCACCGATTCCGAAAGCATAGCGCGCATCGGCGATGGTGTGGGTTGCGAAGCCGCCGTCGCGGGTGTAGCCGGTGAATAGCGGACGGTCGCACAAATTTTCCATGCCGAGGCGGCAATAGCGGCACACGCCGCAGGCAGATCCGAGCCAGGGGATCCCGACGCGGTCACCAATCTGATGACCGGTTACGCCGTTGCCGATCAGGTCGATGCGGCCAACGATTTCATGGCCAGGGATGATCGGATAGCGGATATCGGGGAGTTCCGAATCAACGACATGGAGGTCGGTGCGGCAAACGCCACACGCGCTGATTTTGACGCGGATCTCTCCGTCGCCGGGCATTGGATCGTCGCGCTCCCGCATCTGGAGCGGCGTGGCTGGAGCCGAGAGCACCATCGCGCGCATGGAGTGCCTCCTAGTGGTCCGATTCTAACATTTGCATCCCGTTGCGGCAGGGGTTTCCTGCAAATGTTAGAATCAAAGGACCACTAGCAAATATGGGTTTCTAGTGGAGTTTTGGATCTGACATTCGCTTCTCGCGTTCGCTGCAAACTGGGTAGCGAATGTCAAATCCACTCCACTAGCAAGGCCGGCAGCGCAAGACGTCCGACAAGCGTGGAACTTAACGCGGGTATTCATTGCAGCACAATAGCCACCTCATGCTTGACCTCGATCAAACCATTCCCGCTGGCACGTGGTCAGATGACACCGCCCAGAGTCCATAGTTGGAGGATCAATCATGATGAAGCAGCTCATCCCGGCAGGGCGGGATAGTTCCCTGGCGCGCGCCGACGCAAATCCGCTGGCGATGTTGCAGCAAGAAATGGACAGGTTGTTCGATGGCTTCAGCAGGAGCTTCACCGGCCTGTCGTCACGGGAACTCATGCCCAGCATGGATCTTGCCGAGACCGACAAGGAAATCGAATTGACCGCGGAGCTGCCCGGCATGGAGGAAAAAGACGTGCAGTTGAACGTCGTGGACGATCATTTGACGATTCGCGGCGAGAAGAAGAACCAGCGAGAGGAAAAAGAAAAGGACTACCGTCTTGTCGAGCGACACTACGGTTCCTTTGTGCGAACCGTCGATCTTCCGCCGGGCGTGAACGTCGACAGCATCAGGGCCGTGATGTCGAGGGGGGTCCTGAAGGTCACGATACCGAAGCCGGCGCCCGCGCAGGCCAAAACAATCGAAGTCAAAACGGCAGCTTGATTTGAGGGGCCGGACGCGCGTGGCACCGACCTGCGCGCGTTCGAGGTCGCTATCGCCGGATGTAACGAAAACGAAACTGGGTGATATCGTGTATCAATTTTTCGAACAGACCGTTGACCGTTACATGACCCGCGAAGTCAAGACGGTATCGTGCGACGTCACGATGAAAGAACTCAACGATCTGTTCGCCAGCGATGATTTCAACGCCTATCCGGTTGTCGACGGCCAGTTGGAGGCCGTCGGCCTGGTGACAAAGTTCGATTTCCTCAAATGTTTTGCCCTTACGCTGAGTTCGATGATCCCGCGCTATGACGAGCTTATGAAGCGAACCGTTTCCGATGTGATGATCCACGAGTTTATCTATGTGAGCGCAACGACGAAGCTGGTGCGTGTGTTGCAGTTGATGGTCGAGCACCGGCTTCGCAGCATTCCCGTTATGGGTGCGGGACAGTATCTGGCCGGCATCATCTCGCGCGAGGATGTGATGCGAGCTTTGCGAGACTGCACGCGTGGTGAGCAGCGTTCTTCGTAAAGTTCGCCTGAGAGTTTCTCGTCAAGCTGATACGCGCAAGGCTGCCGGTGTGTGCATCCCGGAACAAATCGACTCGATCTCGCGATTTCATGGCTATCGTTATCAAGCGTATGCGTCCGATGTGTCGCGGGAGCCATCGGGATTGCGGTGCGGACATCTATCCGCAACGCCCGATCGTTCGTTTGCATCACAAGTGGGCAACCGACCTGACACGATAAGTATGCATGGTGTCTCCTTCCTTGATGGAAACGTATTCACCGGCCACAAACCGCTCGTCCGCGAAGTGATAGCCGGCTTCGTCGGGCAGGTTGGTCGCGTCGTCGTAACGGAATGCCCAAATGCCGCCGGGACCGCGAATGAGATGACCGACATCATCATTTTCATCCGGCCGCAAACGTGTAACCCGGCATGCCTCGCGATACTCCTTCCATAATTCATGGTCGATGCGGCCGTCAGGGGCGAGCGGAGCGATAACAATGTAGCCGACGTCGCTGTCTCCTTCGGGGTGACCGGGTTCGCGCGCCAGATCGAGGCGAATCTGCCGGAATTGCCGCGGTAGCGACGTATTCAGGATCGGTTTGAGATGCATGATCATAATCCTTGCGTCTGGAAGGTTTCGAACGATGATCCCGCCTTCGGCTCTGTCTGAGCCAATCTAAATCTATACGGGCGCCGTCGCGCGCCGTTGACTTGCGTCAATGTCCATTTTCGATGGGTGCAGTATAGGGACGGCGTGAAGAGCCGGAGATTTGCATTTGGCGGCAGCACCTCAATTGGCGGTTACATCAAGAGGTGATGCGCTCGAACTGCGTCCGGATGGCTCCTGGATTGCGGCGAATGTGACCGCCCTGGAAGCGCTCGCAGACGCCGTCGCGCCGCAGGTCGAGCGGGCGACGTCGCTCAAAATGGATATGAGCGGCCTGGGCGAACTGGATACGCTGGGGGCTTGGCTGCTCGAAAAACTGGCGCGGCGAATAGCCGATCATCCGGTCGAAGTCGTCGGGGTATCTGAAAACTACGCCGGCCTGATCGAGGAAGTCCGGCATGTCAACCGGCACAATCCTCCGCCACCCAAGGCGCGCAATCCCGTGATCGCCAAAGTGGAGGAGATCGGTCGCGCTGTCTGGGGTTCCAGCGAAGACGCAGCCGTATTCCTGCAGATGCTCGGTTCGCTTTGTGTCGCGTTGCTCGGCATCATTCGCAGGCCGCGTTCGTTGCGACTCATCTCGCTGGTCTATCAATTGTATCGGGTCGGCTGGCAGGCAATTCCCATCATCCTGTTGATCACATTTCTGATTGGCGCGATCATTGCTCAGCAGGGCTTTTTTCATTTCCGCAAGTTCGGCGCCGATTCCTACGTCGTCGACATGGTCGGAATTCTCGTGCTGCGCGAGCTCGGCGTGCTGATCGTCGCGATCATGGTTGCCGGCCGGTCCGGCAGCGCCTACACCGCCGAGCTCGGCTCCATGAAGATGCGCGAGGAGATCGATGCGCTCTCCACCATGGGTCTCGATCCCGTCGTCGTCCTGATTCTGCCGCGCGTCCTGGCGCTGGTTTCTGCGCTGCCGATCCTGACATTCATCGGATCGATGGCTGCCCTCTACGGCGGAGGCCTGGTCGCATGGTTCTACGGCGGAATGGGACCGGCCATCTTCATCGCGCGGCTGCACGACGCGGTGTCCGTGACCCATTTCGAGGTCGGCATGATCAAGGCGCCCTTCATGGCCCTGGTGATCGGCATCGTGGCTTGCAGCGAGGG
>CAZOOO010000037.1:0-17794 GCA_964581435.1 uncultured Hyphomicrobiales bacterium
ATGGAATTCGTAATATTCGAGGTAGCGCAGCCCGCCATGCACCAGCTTGGTCGACATCGACGAGGTGCCGCTGGCAAGATCGTTCATTTCGCACAGGAACACCGAATTGCCGCGCCCCGCGGCGTCGCGCGCGATCCCGCACCCGTTGATGCCACCGCCGATGACAGCGAGATCGAAAATCTGACCCACGGAGGCGCCCCCTACATGACCTTGGCGAGAGCATCGTCGAACGGCGCGCGGCCGACGATCACCCCGATGCGGGAATGGCGATGCTCAATACGGCAACAGCACCCAAGACCCGCAGGACACGCCATGGTGCTGATGTTGAACAAAGCCGTCAACGCCGTTCGACGCGTCGGCCGGCATCCACGTCAAAAGGGAAGTTTCGGCAAAACCCGCCGCAGCGATTTCACGAACTCGGGACAGGTGGATTTCTTCGACAACGCCCGGTTTTTCGCGGCGCGCTCCGCGTCACGGGCGCTGCGAAACAGCTTGCCGTCGAGGGAGCTGAACCGCCGCGAGGCCGAAAAGAACCGGAACCCGGCGCGGTCGCGCACCACGATACCTGCGGATTCCGAACCGACTTCGATAATATAACTTTTCGACATGTCTCACTCGCATCTTTCCGGCTTTGAAGGCCGCGCCGATAACGGGCAACGGGATGAAACGTTCCCTGTCGTTCAAGGTGTGATATGAGCATGATTCTGGCCATCGCAACCTGGAATACATCCAGATGTCCGTCACCGTTTAATGGAGCCGGCGAAAGACCCTATTTTTTTGATTTGACGCGTTTTCTTCACGCGAACCGGCTTCCGTCCCGGGATCAAGCCCGAGGACATGCCGCGCTCCGGCCCCGCCCGAACCTGGAACGGGCGAATTGAAAAGGGTCGATTCGACTACGCCGGAGTCGGTAGGCCGGTCTGGGGCACTTCCCGCGGCCGACCATTATCGTCGATCGCGACGTAGGTGAATTTACCGTCGGTGACGAGGATGAACTGCTTCTCCTTGCGGCGCATCACCCAGGCTTCCAGATGTACCGTGATCGAGGTCCTGCCGATGCGGACCAGTGTGGCGTGGACGGAGACCAGATCGCCGACGAAGACCGGCTTGCGGAAGTTCATGGCGTCGATCGCCACGGTCACGGTGCGGGACTTCGCGAGCTTGGAGGAGAAGACGCCGCCGCCGATATCCATCTGGCTCAGCAGCCAGCCGCCGAAGATATCGCCGTTCTGGTTGGTGTCGGCGGGCATCGCCAGCGTACGCGTGCAGAGTTCGCCGAGCGGCGCAGCGTCGGTGATCGGCCGCGCGTGAACGGCTATAGGATCGGTCATGGCCGTCTGTCATCCGTTGGCATGAAACAACGTCACGCGTCGTCTCATTTGAATGTATCCCAGCCGGGGTCCGGCGCAAAGCGAACGCCGAATTTTGCCGCAAGCTCGCGCAGGTTGGCGGCGACATTCTCCGGGCCGCGGGTGCGCGCATATTTCAGCGGACCGCCGCGGAACGGAGCGTAGCCGGTGCCGAAGATCATCGCTCCGTCGACCAGGTCGGGATCATCGACAATGCCTTCGCGCAGGCACGCGACGCAGACGTTCGATATCGGCAGCATCAGGCGGTCGATCATTTCCGGCTGAACCTGCACATTCCCGGCCTCGCCCTTTTCGGCCTTGCCTTCGCGCCAGTTGTAGAAGCCCTTGCCGGTCTTGCGGCCGAGCTCACCTTTCGCGACCTTCTCGCGCAGCCAGTCCGGCGGCTGCGGAAGAGCATCGCCGAACTTCGCGCGCAATTCGTCGCCGACGGCGAGACAGATATCCAATCCCACCTGATCGGCGAGTTCGATCGGCCCCATCGGCATGCCGAATTTTTCCGCCGCAGCATCGATCACCGTCTTGTCGATCTTCTCGTCGAGCATGACCATGGCTTCGAGCATGTACGGCGTCAGCGCGCGGTTGACGAGGAAGCCCGACGAACTCCGCACCGGCAACGGCAGCCGGTCGATGGCGCCGACGAACGCCATCGCCTCTTTCAATACCTGCGGGTCGGCGGCGTCGTGGCTGACCACCTCGACCAATTGCAGCCGCGACACCGGATTGAAGAAGTGCAGCCCCACCAGCCGTTCCGGATGCTGAAGCGTCGTGCGCAGCTCCTGCAACGGAATACTGGAGGTGTTGGTGGCGAGGATCGCGCCCGGCTTCATCCTCGGCTCGACAGCGGCATAGACTTTCTGCTTCAGTTCAAGATTCTCGGACACCGCCTCGATGATAAGATCGGCCTGGCGCACGCCTTCGCCGCTCAGGTCGGGCATCAACCGGTCAAGCCGGTCGCGGATGCCGGTCCGCTTGCGGACGATCTTGCCGTAAAGGCCGGCGGCGCGCTTGATCGCGGCGGCGATCGGTTCCGGCTTCATGTCCGCGAGCGTGACCCGGATGTCCTGATGCGCACACCACGCGGCGATGTCGCCGCCCATGGCGCCGGCGCCGATGACGTGCAGATGCTTCACCGCGTTGCCGCTCCCTGCGAGCTTCTTCATCTGTTCGCGGAGGAAGAACACCCGGATCAGGTTCTGCGCCGTGGACGTCACCATCAGGTCGGCGAAGGAATGCTTTTCGGCCGCCAGCATCGCCGTCTTGCTGCCGCCATGCTTTTCCCAGAGATCGATCAGCGCATAGGGGGCCGGATAATGCTCCTGCGGCGCCACCTTCGCGGCCTCCTGACGCATCCGCTTGCCGAGAAAGCCGCGAACGGGACCGAGGTTGAGCAGCCGATTGAGCACACTCGGCCCGGCGCGCTTCAGCCGGCCGGCCACCACATCCTTCACGGCGTTGCGGACGTGGCGCTCCTGCGTCACGGCATCGACAAGGCCGAGCGATTTCGCTTTCCGCGCGTCGATGGTCTTGCCGGTCAGCATCAGCGTCATCGCCTGCATCGGATTGACCAGCCTGGTAAACCGCACCGAGCCGCCGAGGCCGGGATGCAGGCCGAGCATGACTTCGGGAAAGCCGAACCGCGCATTGTCGATCGCGATCCGCGTCCGGCACGCCAGCGCCAGCTCAAGTCCCCCGCCGAGGCAGAAGCCGTGGATCACGGCGACGGTCGGGATCTTCAGCGCCTCCAGCCGGTCGATGATGCCGTGGGCACGGCCGATCGCGGTTTCGACCTCGCCCGGATCGGCGGCGCCGCGGAATTCGTTGACGTCGGCCCCGGCGATGAAGCCGGACGCCTTGGCCGAACGGATCACAACGCCGGCGGGAGGATGGTTTTCCAGCGCGGTGACGATTGCGTCCAGCTCTTCCATCACCTCCGCCGACAGCGTGTTGGCGCTGGAATCGGCGCGGTCGAACAGAATCCAAGCCACGCCGTCGCTGTCGCGAGTCAGCTTGAAATTGCGATAGGATCCGCTTGCATCGGGTTTCGGCCCGAGCTCCAGCACGCGATCCTTGAGAACGTCCAATATCTTCGAATCCATGACGCCCTCACACCATCTCGATCAGCATGGCGCCGCCCTGGCCGCCGCCGATGCATTCCGTGGCAACGCCGCGCCTCGTGCCGAGCCGCTTCATGGCGTTGACGAGGTGCAGCACGATGCGGTTGCCCGAGGTTCCCACGGGATGGCCGAGACTGATCGCGCCGCCATCGACGTTCAGCCTGGCGCGGTCGATCGCGCCGGCCGCGCCATCGAGGCCGAGCACTTCGCGGCAGAACTTCTCGTCCTCCCATGCGGCGAGGCAGCCGAGCACCTGCGTCGCGAACGCCTCGTTAAGCTCCCAGGTCTCGACGTCGGACAGCGACATCTTGTTGCGCTTCAATAGTTCGGTCGCCGACAGCACCGGACCCAGTCCCATGATGGAGGGATCGAGCGCCGACCACTGGCTGTCGATGATCATCGCCTTCGGCTTGAGGCCATGTTTGATGACGGCGTCTTCGGAGGCGAGAATCGTCCAGCACGCGCCGTCGGTGATCTGCGACGAGTTGCCGGCGGTGACCTGACCCCACGGCCGCTCGAACACCGGCTTCAGCTTCGCCAGCGTCTCCATCGAGGAGTCGGGGCGTACGCCGTCGTCGTGATCAAAGAACCTTCCGTCGCGCGCGAACGCGGTTTCCACTTCGCCCTTGAGCCAGCCTTCGGCCTGTGCCTTCGCCAGACGCTTGTGGCTCTCGACGGCATAGGCGTCGGACTGTTCGCGCGTGATACCGAAAAGATGGCCGACCACTTCGGCGGTCTGACCCATGTTGAGTTCGGTGATCGGATCGGTCAGCCCTCGTTCAAGCCCGATGATCGGCTTGAAGTAGGGCGGCCGTGCTTTGGCGATCGCCTTTATTTTCTCGACAATGCCCTTGGCGGCGGCGACGCCGGCAAACCAGCGCACGCCCTGCTGCGGCCACACCAGCGGCGCATGACTCAGCGCTTCCGCGCCGCCGGTCAGGATCAGGTTGGCGTCGCCGTCGCGGATGTAGCGGTAGCCGGTGTCGATCGACTGCATGCCGGAGCCGCAGTTGATCTGTACCGTGAACGCGACCATCGCCTCGCCCATGCCGAGCCGCAATGCGGCGACGCGGGCCGGATTCATTTCGTCGGCGATGACGTTGACGCAGCCGAGGATGACCTGATCGAACGCGCCGGGCGCGAACGGCTGCCGTGCCAGCAACGGACGGCCGCATTGCACGGCCAGATCGACCGGCGTGAACGGTCCTGGCCCGCCCCGCGCTTTCAGGAACGGAGTTCGGCTGCCGTCGATGATATAAACCGGGCGCACCATCAGCCTGCCGCCCTCGTCTCGGTCTTCTCCTGCAGGTCGCTCTGCTCTTGCACGACCTGCTCCTGCACGACCTGCATGCTGACAGGCTTCTTATGGGGTGACAATGCTTCCGGCGCGAAGTCGTCGACGTCGATGACGCGGGCCATCGCCTCTTGCGCCGCCTTGTACTGCCCGGCTCCGACCTCTGTGATGACGCCTCGCTTGACGGCCGCATCCGCATCGCGCAGGCGCGCCGCGCGCATCCGCTTGAACACATCCTCGGCGGCGGCAACCAGCAGGAATGCCTTTTCCAGCCGGGCCGGCCCGCCGTCGTCATCGACATGCGACAGCCCCTGCGTCAGGCGATCGCGCGCGACGGAAGGCTCCAGCACCAGTTGCGCGCAGGCGTGGATGACCCCGTCGCTCGGTCCGCGCGCCCGCGCGCCGAGCGGCTGGATCATGAATTTGAGCATGATCGCGACGGCGCGGTTCGGCAGGTTGGCCAGGATATCCGCAAACCGCTGCTCGATGGTGCGGAAACCGGTCGCCATGCACCATTCGACCAAGGGAAGATCGGCCTCCTGGCGGCCCTCCTCGTGCCAGCGCTTGAGCACCGCCGACAAGAGATACAGTTCGGAAAGAATGTCGCCGAACCGTGCGGACAGCATCTCCTTGCGCTTCAACTTGCCGCCGAGCGTTAAGAGCGCCATGTCGGCGCATAACGCGAAGGCCGCCGAGTAGCGCGAGAGCTGGCGATAAAAGCGGGTCACCGCCCCGGCATCATCCGGCGCGGGCGCGAAGACACCGCCGCTCCAGCTTCGGCCCCAGGCGCGGAACAGCGTCTTGAAGCTGTGGACGATATGTTCCCAGAAGGTCTTGTCGAAGGTATCAAGACCGCGGGCCTTGTCGGTGTCGCCGAGCGCATTCATCTCCTGCAGCAGGTAGGGATGCGCCCGGACCGCACCCTGCCCGAAGATGATGAGATTGCGCGTCAGGATGTTGGCGCCCTCCACCGTGATCGAGACCGGCACCCCGCGATAGAGATTGCCAAGGTAATTTTGCGGTCCGTCGATCACCGCCTTGCCGCCGTGGATATCCATCGCGTCATCGATCACGGTGCGCAGCCGCTCGGTGGCGTGCAGTTTCATGATGCCGGAGATGACCGCGGGATGGTGGCCTTCGTTGAGCGCCGCGCAAGTCAGCCGCCGCGCCGCATCGATCAGATAGGCCGTGGCGGCGATCCGCGCCAGCGGCTCCTCGATGCCCTCGAACCTTCCGATCGGAATGCCGAACTGTTCACGGATGCGCGCATAAGCGCCGGTCGTCCGCGCGGCGAATGCCGCGCCCGCAGCCGACAACGAAGGCAGCGAGATACCGCGCCCGGCGGCCAGCGCCGTCATCAGCATCTTCCAGCCCTGCCCCAGGCGCTCCTTGCCGCCGATGACGTAGTCGAGCGGGATGAAAACGTCCTTGCCCCAGGTCGGGCCGTTCTGAAACACCTGCATCGCCGGGAGATGGCGACGGCCGATCGAGACCCCAGGCAGGTCGGTCGGGACCAGCGCCACGGTGATGCCGAGATCTTCCTGCGAGCCGACCAGATGATCCGGATCGTAGGCCTTGAAGGCGAGGCCGAGCAGGGTGGCCACCGGACCGAGCGTGATGTAGCGCTTGTGCCAGTTAAGCCTGATCCCGATGACTTCACGGCCCTCGAACGTGCCCTTGCAGATGATGCCGCTGTCGGTCATCGCCGCCGCATCGGAGCCGGCTTCCGGACTGGTGAGGCCGAAACATGGAACGTCGCGGCCGTCCGCCAGACACGGCAGCCATTTATCCTGTTGATCCCGGGTCCCGAAACGCATCAGCAATTCGCCCGGGCCGAGCGAATTCGGCACCATCACCGTGACCGCAGCGACCAGCGAGCGCGAGGAAATCTTCCGCACGACTTCCGAATGCGCATAAGGCGAGAAGCTCAATCCGCCGTGCTCGGTCGGAATGATCATGCCGAAGAATTTTTTCCGCTTGATGAAATTCCAGACCTCCGGCGGCAGATCGCGCCATTCCCAGTTGATTTTCCAGTCGTCGAGCATGGCGCACAGTTCGTCCACCGGACCGTCGAGAAATGCCCGCTCTTCCGCCGTCAAGGTCGCCGGCGGGGTATCGAGGAGCTTCGACCAGTCCGGATCGCCGGTGAACAGGTCCGCATCCCACCAGACGTCCCCGGCTTCCAGCGCCTCGCGCTCGGTATCGGACATCGAGGGCAACACGCGGCGCGCCCAGGAGAAGATCAGCTTGGAGATCACGTCACGGCGAAAACTCATCGCAATGTCCTCTTTTTCGGGTAATCGACGCAGCCGGTCCGGTACGGAATTGCTACAGGCAATGATCCTACTTCAATAGCGGGAATATCCTTAAAATAGAGAAAGGCCCGCTTCGTTTCATGCTTTATCATTGAAATTAAACGAAAAAGCGCGGCTGGAGCCTGAAGGAAAACGCAAGGCTTGGTTGCGGCACACCGTTCACTCGCGTCCATTGGTGGAATTTTAATCCTGTGGTTCGAATATGCGTCGGCATCAAGGCCTTCTTGCCACTCTGCCGCGCATCTAAAGCGCAACGTCCTAAACTCGTATTACCAAAGACCAAAGACCGGCCTCGACCGACCGAGAACAGTTGATCGGCGAAGCGTTCCACCTGTATCGGCAAGGATCCGAAAATGAAGGCGAAGATAAGCGTTATATTGCCCGCGATCGTCTCCGCTCTTGTCATGATAGGCGCGCTTTCCGCCGGAATCATGGCCTATCAGGCGTATCAGCAGCGACAGCGATCCGAAGCCTTCCTCGAAGTGAACCACATCTCGCAATTGCTGTTGCGAAGCGCCGGACAATGGGCAGTGGAGCGCGGATTGACGAACGCGCCGCTGAAATCGCCTGACGCCCTGCCCGCGGAACTCCGCCCTCAGATTCTTGAAACACGGCAGACCGCCGATCGCGCATTCTCGGAAGCCGCTCAACTTCTGCGCGGACATCCGGCGATGAAATCCGCGGAATCGCAGGTCTCGGAAGCCGAGAACGCTTTTCAGGCGTTCGTCGGGTTTCGCACGCGCCTCGACGAGAACCTTCCCCGGCGGGGATCGGAACGGAGCCCGGAAGTCGTGGAGAGCTTCGCGCCGACCATCACCAGGCTGATCGACGTTTCCGGCAACAGGTTGCGGCTCACATTGGAAACGCTGACGCGTCCGCCCACCGCGACTTTGACGCAACTGGTCAGCTTGCGCCATCTGACCGCGCTGATGGCGGAGAACGCCGGAAGGGAGCGCGCGCTCCTCGGAGGGATGGTTGGCTCCGGCGCCAAGATTCCCACGAGCGGCTTGCGGACCATCGCTCGTTACCGCGGAAATGTTGAGCTGGCGTGGGACACCATTTCACCGATCCGGATACGCGCCGACTTGCCGGGAAAAGTTGCCGATGCGATTTCGGGCGTCGAGAAGGATTATTTCCAGATCTACGGCCAGACTCGGAACGCCGTGCTCGCGGCAGCCGAGACCGGCGAATACAGGATCAGCGGCAGCGACTATGTCGCGCAGGCGACGGCCGCGATCAATTCGATACTTCGGCTGGCCGATGCGGTGGGCGAGGCGGCCGACCAGGAAGCGGCCAGGGAAGCCGCAAACAGCATGTCCGAACTGCTCAACGCCGGATTGATATTGCTGGGCTGTATCGCTCTCGCCATCATCAGCTTCTGGATCGCGTTCTCGCGCATTCTGCGGCCGTTGGCGGCGCAGACGGCGGCGATGGGCGAACTCGCAAAAGGTAACTTCGCCGTCGTCCTGCCCGGGCTCGACCGCAAGGACGAAATAGGCGACATGGCGCGGGCGGTCGAAACCTTCAAAGTCAAGGCCGAACAGAAGGCGCGCGACGAAGCGGAAGCCAGGATGCAGCAGGATCAACTCGCCGCGCAGCGGCGCAAGGCGGACATGCACCGGCTCGCCGATGATTTCGAAGCGGCGGCGGGCGCGGTGATCCAGACCGTATCCTCGGCGGCGATCCAGCTCGAAGATTCGGCGACCGCCCTGACCCAGACAGCCGAGCAGACCCATCAACTGTCATCCGCCGTCGCCGCGGCCTCCGAGGAAGCAACGGTCAACGTTCAGTCCGTGGCCTCGGCCAGCGAGGAGATGGCGGCCTCCGTGAACGAAATCAGCCGGCAGGTGCATGAAGCCTCGAGGATCGCAAACGATGCGGCGCAGAAAGCTCGCAGCGCCGACCAGCGTATCAATTCGCTGTCGCAGGCATCCGCGAAGATCGGAGACGTGGTTGAACTTATCAATACGATTGCCAGCCAGACCAATCTCCTGGCACTCAATGCAACGATCGAGGCCGCTCGCGCTGGTGAAGCCGGCCGGGGGTTTGCCGTCGTAGCGTCCGAGGTCAAGGCGTTGGCCGAACAGACCGCGAAGGCCACCGCCGAAATCGGCCAGCAGATTACAAGCATCCAGTCGGCGACCGACGATTCCGTCGATAACATGAGGGAGATCGGCATCGTCATCGGCAGGATCGCGGAGATTTCCGCCACGATCGCTTCGGCGGTCGAAGAGCAGGCGTCCGCCACCCAGGAAATATCCCGCAACGTCCAGCAGGCGGCGGCCGGCACTTCCGAGGTTTCCTCCAATATCATCGAGGTCAGCAACGGAGCTTCCGTGACAGGCAGCGCCTCCACGCAGGCCCTTGCTGCGGCGAAATCCCTGGCCGGAGATACCGATCGTCTCAAGCAGGAGGTCGAAAAATTTCTCGCAACGGTCAGAGCCGCATAGGTTTGTTCCTGGCTGTAAGGAATCAATTCATGCGCGGGCACGGCCGGCGATGGCGGAACATTGCGAAGCTCTCCACGTTGTCGAGGCTCAACGCAAAGGAGACAAGCTATGGGTTCCATGACCGACAAGATCAAGGGAACGGCCAACGAGGCGATCGGGAAGGTGAAGCAGGGCGTCGGCGAAGCCATCGGTTCCGACAAAATGCAAGGCGAAGGCGCGATTCAGGAAATGAAGGGCAAGGGTCAGAAAGCGCTCGGCGAAGCCAAGGAGGCGGTGAAGGACTCCGCCAACAAGGCGGCGGACGCGGCAAACAAAAATCTTTGATCCGGGACCGGGCCTGTGCGGTATACTTGGTATACCGGTTTAGCAATATAAGCGACCGGCTCCCGCAGCCGGTCCTTTTTTGCGGGGGTATCGACGTTTGCCGGCTATCGATTCCCGCTGTCGATATCCGGGTTTCGCGGCGTGGTGCAGGCTGCTAAACACGCGCCATGCTCAAGGTCGCCGCTCTCTACCAATTCACGCCGCTGCCGGATTTTCGCGCGTTGCGAGAACCGTTGCGCGCGCTGTGCGCCGGGCTTTCCGTCAAGGGCTCGATCCTGCTCGCCGAAGAAGGCGTCAACGGCACGGTCGCCGGAATGCCGGATGCAATCGATGCGCTGGTGTCGGAACTGCAATCGGGTCCGCTGTTCTCCGGCCGGCTGAATCATCTCGAACTGAAGTTCTCACATGCCACGACGATGCCGTTCGCACGACTGAAAGTCCGGCTCAAGAAGGAGATCGTGACGCTGGGGGACCCCGCGACCGATCCGACACGCGCGGTCGGCGTCTATGTCGAGCCCAGGGACTGGAACGAACTGATCGCCGCGCCCGACATGCTTCTCATCGATGTCCGAAATATCTTCGAGGTTGCGATGGGCAGCTTCGAAGGCGCGGTCGATCCGCGACTCGCCCGTTTCGGAGAATTCAAGGAATTCGCCGCACAAAAACTCGATCCTCACCAGCATCGCAGGATCGCGATGTTCTGCACCGGCGGGATCCGTTGCGAGAAAGCAAGCTCCCATCTGCTGTCGCGTGGATTCGAGAAAGTCTATCACCTCAAGGGCGGCATCCTGAAATATCTCGAGGACATTCCCGAAAACGAAAGCCGCTGGCAGGGCGAATGCTTCGTATTCGATGACAGAATCGCGCTGGGTCACGGGCTAACGGAATCCCGACGCGCGCCGGCTGATAGACGGAGCGCCGCGCGATGACTGACAAGACTTTCGCCGATCGCATCGATGCGCTGGAGATGCGCCTGACCTATCAGGACGAGACCATCGAGACCCTGAACCAAGCCGTGACCGCGCAGTGGAAGCAGATCGACGCGCTGACGCGGCAAGTCGCCGAACTTTGCGAGCGCGTGCGGGAGGCCGAAGCCAACCGGTCCGGCCCCGCCAATGAGCCGCCGCCGCATTATTGAGGCGGACGCGGCCCGTTTGCTCTGCATCGCCGTTGATCGGCGGTCGTTCTCGGCTTATCAGGAAGCGCCACACCGCGCGTCGTTGCCGCGCCACCGTTAACAATACAAGCGACGCACACCGGAAAGGATCGCATGAGCGCGGAAGTCTCGATTGGGGACGCAGAGGCCGCCCGGCTTGCTCCGCACCCGCTGCGCACCGCGATTCTTGGCGAACTCCATGCGCGGCCGTTCACGGCGCTGACCGTCCCCGCCCGGATCCTGCATTTCGCGTTCGAGACGGCCGGCGAACGCGCCCAGGCCGACCGCGACCATCTCGCGGCGTTCTGTTCGGCGCGCGGCCTGCCGGTGCCGACTTTCGCCGAACGGCACTACCGCGTCGCGTTCGGCACCACCGTGCTGAGATGGGAGCAGCATTCCGAATTCACGACCTATACCTGGGAACTGCCCTCCCAACCCGACGGAATTCCGTTTCATCCGGCGGCCGCGGCGCTCGCCGCCCCGATGCAACTCGTGCCGCAACCCGGTCCGCTTCTCGTCGCCATCGACATGCACGTGCTGGCCGACGGGCCCGCCGTCCAGCCGCCGGAGCGACTGTTCGACCGCAACAGCCTCGCGCTCGCCGAAAACAGCGACGGCGCGGCGATCTACGCCACCGACTTCCAGCCCGACCCGTCCGGCTTCGTGCGGATTCTGATCGTCGACCGCAGACTCAATCCGGACCGCGCCGGCGCGCTGGCGCAACGCGTGATCGAGATCGAGACCTATCGCACGCTCGCTCTGCTCGGCCTGCCCGAAGCGCAGCGGCTCGCGCCTTCGATCGGCGCGGTCGAGCGGCGACTAGCCGAAGTGACCGACAAGATGCTCAATAGCGGCAATCTCGCCGACAACCGCCACCTGCTTGACGAACTGACGGCGCTGGCCGCCGAGGTCGAGGCCGGCGCGGCGGCCAGCGTGTTCCGCTTTGGCGCCAGCCGCGCCTATTACGAGATCGTGCAGCAAAGGCTGGCCACCATCGGAGAACGAAAAGTGGCCGGGCTGCCGACGTGGAGTTCGTTTCTGGCGCGGCGGATGGCGCCGGCAATGCGGACCTGCGTGACCACCGAGGCGCGCCAGGAGAGCCTGTCGCTCAAGTTGTCGCGCACGGCGAACCTGTTGCGCACGCGGGTCGATGTCGAACTCGAACAGCAGAATCAGGAACTGTTGAAATCGATGAACGCCCGCACCCGGATGCAGCTCCGGTTGCAGACCACCGTCGAGGGACTGTCGGTCGCGGCCATCACTTATTACGTGGTCAGCCTGTTCGGCTATATCGCCAAGGCGCTCCACGAGTCCGGGCTGGTCCGGATCGAGCCGGGCTACCTGACCGCGGCCTTCATTCCGGTCGCGGCGCTGTCGATCTGGTCGGTGGTGCGCAGCATCCGCCACAAGCATATCGGCCGCGACGGCTGACACTCTGTGAAAGCACCTCGCGCTACGCCGCCCTGCCGTCAAGCAAGCCCGTCAGCCGCCGGCGGATGATGCGCTCGGCGTCATCCATGATGCGGTCGATCAGCTCCTTGCAGCTCGGCACGTCGTGGATCAGGCCCACCGTCATGCCGCAGCTCCAGGCGCCCGCGTCCATATCGCCTTCGATCATGACCTTGGGATAGACGCCGGCGACCTCCTCGACGATGTCGCCGATCTTGAGGTCCGCGCCTTTCTCCCGTTCGATTTCCATCAGCCTTTCAACCTTGCGGTTGTTGAGCACGCGCTCGGTGTTGCGCAGCGCGCGCATGATCAGCCGGGTATCGCGTTCGGAGGCCGCGACCAGCGCCTTCTTGACGTTGTCATGCACCGGCGCCTCTTTGGTCGCGATGAAGCGCGTGCCCATGTTCATGCCGTCGGCGCCGAGCGCCAGGGCGGCGACCAGGCTGCGCGCATCCGCCATGCCGCCCGAAGCCACGAAGGGAATCCCGAGTTCGTCGGCGGCGCGCGGCAGCAGGATCATATTGGGGATGTCGTCCTCGCCGGGATGGCCGCCGCACTCGAAGCCGTCGACGCTGACCGCATCGCACCCTATCTGCTCCGCTTTCAACGCGTGCCGCACCGAGGTGCATTTGTGGATCACCTTGATGCCGGCGGCCTTGAGCGCCGGCATGTATCGTTCGGGATTGCGGCCCGCCGTCTCGACGATTCCGACGCCGCCTTCCACGATCGCGCGGATATATTCGGGATAGGGCGGCGCGGTGAAGGCGGGCAGAAACGTCAGGTTCACGCCGAACGGCCTGTCGGTCATGCCGCGGCAGCGCGCGATCTCCTTCGCCAGCAGTTCCGGCGTCTTCTGCGTCAGTCCCGTGACGATGCCGAGACCGCCCGCGTTGGAAACAGCGGAAGCAAGCTCCGCGAAGCCGACATAATGCATGCCGCCCTGGATGATCGGGTGCTCGATGCCGAACAGTTCCGTGATGGCCGTTTTCACATGAAGCTCCCGATTCGCTGGCGGTGGCAGGCGCTCCCGCAAGCTCACACCCCGCCGTCGATCCGGCAAGCCGGATTCGGCGTTCCGGATCGACGTCATGGCAGGTTGATGGGGATCACTTGACAGGCTGCTTTAGGTCGGTTTCACTTGGCTTATTATAAACCATTCCGTGACCTGCCCCGTCGCAAATGAGGCAGCGTTTATTGCTGATCGTGACGCCGCTCTGAAACAGCACCCGCGGCTTCTCCGCGCCGGATTTATGGCGCGGGCCGAAAATAAGCGACGCCGAAAAAGCCGACCAGCGATCGAAATCAAGACAAGAACTCAAGACATGGCTGATGCAGAAGAGGAAACGATGGAGCGGCGCCGCGCTCCCCACATTTCCGCCGAGCCCAGCCCCGACACGAATCCGATCGGGGTCGTGGCCTATGATGACGGTCTTGTCAGGGATGCTCTCATGGCCCAATGCGCGGCCGATCTGGCCACCTCAGGCTACAGGCTCGGAGGCATCGTCCAGTCAAATCCGCACCGTGAAGGCCGGCGGCGATGCGACATGTATGTCAAGGATCTGCTGGGCGGCGATGAAGTCAAGATCTCGCAGGAGCGCGGCAACGAGGCGAGGGGATGCCGGCTCGACCAGGATGCGTTCGCGCGCATCGATGCCTGGATCGAGCGGGCGGTGCTCGAACATGTCGATCTGCTGATCATCAACAAGTTCGGCAGGGAAGAAGCCCAGGGCCGGGGGCTGCGCGCGGTCATCGCCGAAGCCGTGATCGCCGATATTCCGGTCATCATCGGCGTTTCCTCGCAGAACCTTGCGGACTTCCTGGCGTTCGCCGGAGATTCCGCCACGCGTTTGAGCCCCGACATCGAGGCGATGACGGCCTGGTGCCGCAACGCGATCAAACGGCGCGCTCAGGATCAGTGCGAGCAGGGACTCCCGCCGGTGGGCGCATAACCGACCGGCATAAAGGCGGCTGGCTGGATGAACTGGAAAAGGCTAGTCTTTCGTTCGGCGTCCGTTTGGTAGAGTACGAACGGCGTCATGCCGCCACCAGCCTGCACCCATGGCTTCGAACGGCACCAGATTAATCAGCAACCACTTCATTCTCTGGCGCAAACAGATGAAACGACGCGATGGATGATAAGCAGATCCTCCAGAATGCCACTCGCAGTGCAGCCCAGGCGGGCATGATCACGCTTGTGTTCGAGAATTTCACCGCCCAACTGATCCGATATGTCCTCAGCGGGTACCTCCTCGATGATACGTCTCTCATGACCCTCCGGGACAACTGCATCCGCGATCTCAAGAACTCCGCGATCACCGGATTGCCGTTGGATGACGAGGCGGAAATCTTCAGGCAGGCCGTCGAGAACGCGGAGAAGCTGCTCGACGCGGCGATCGCCAGGGGACGGGACATCTAGATCCTGTTCACGTTACGGAAACGGTAAGGGACTCTAGCCGCGCCCTCTATCCCTCGCCGTTCCCATTTCCAGCCTGGCTGGGCACGTTGACGCCATGGTTTCAAGCCCGTACAGACGCTGGAGCGCGGCCGGTCCGGACTTGAACACCTGCCGGCGGACGCCGCGTTTGTACGACGCGTGCTCCCGGCGATCGTTCGAATGTGGACCACGCGGAGGCTTTTCACGAGGTGCCCGTCGAGACCTTCCGCACCGACGGTTCGGCGCTGCGGCGCGAATTCGACGAACGTCTTGTGACGGATGTCGCGGCCGGGCCAGATTTGTCCGGCTCCGCGACGATGTTATAAACTAGTTGTTCAGTGAGGTTTCCACGATGTCGGTATCCGTTAGCAGCACGATCGAGGAGATGCAGGCGGAGCGCAACGCGCTCCAGAGCTTTGCCGACGATCGCGCCCGCGACTTCGTCGGCAGGCAGTCGGTGCTTGCGCGCGTCACCGACCTCTGTCTCTCTCCTGCCAAAGACCTTTCCCCCACGAAAGAAGGCGCGCCATGGGGGATCTGCGTCACCGGCGAGCCGGGTTCGGGCAAGAGCGCACTGTTCGGCGAGCTTCTCCGCCGCATGAAGGAAACCGACGCCTTCATTCTCGCGCACGCCGCGGAGGCCACTCCGCGGGCTTCGTCGATCGACGCCATGCTGCGCCGCTGGATCACCGAACTCGGCAGCGCGCTCGGCGCCGGCGATGTCGACCTCGCCGCCAATATCGATCCGGAAATTGTCGAGCGGGCTTTCGCCTCGCTGCTCGCGCGGATGGCTTCGCAACGGCGCGTGATTATCCTGATCGACGCGATCGATCAATTCAAGAAGACCTCGCGCGGGAAGTTTACGACCTGGCTGCCGCGGCTCTGGCCGGTCAATGCGCGCCTGGTCGCAACCGGCCTGGCCGGTGGTGCCTCCAAGGCGCTGTCCGAGCGCTCCGGCGTGGAGACGCTGGCTCTGCCGCCGCTGGAGGCATCCGAGGCGGAGGGCATCATCGAAGCAACCTGCAAGCGCAACCAGCGAAAGCTGACTTCACCGGTGATCGACGCACTGCTCGCGAAGAAACATGCGGGCGGGCCGGCCTGGAGCAATCCGTTATGGCTGGTGCTGGCGCTCGAGGAACTCGAACTGCTCGATACCGGTGATTTCGCCGATATGCAGCGTGAGTATGCCGGCTCTCCGGAGCAGCGCCTGCAGAGTGCGATGCTGGATGCGGTCGGCGCGATGCCGACCGACATTCCGCTCCTCTGCCGCGCGACATTCGATAGCGCTGCCCAACTGTTGAGCCCGGCGATCGCGGCGGGGTTCATCGGCCTTCTTTCGGCGGGCCGGACCGGATGGCGGGAGAGTGACTTCCGTCAATTGCTGCCGCAGGTCGGTGGCGAGGCATGGGACCAGAAACGCTTCGCTACGCTGCGCAACCTGTTCCGCGGCCAGATTCACCAGCACGGCGACCTTGCGCAACTGGACTTCAACCACTCCCAGGCGCGCGCCGCCGCCCGTTCGCGCCTCGCCGCGCTGCGCGTTACGAATCCCGAACTGCACCTGCTGATCGCGGATCACCTTTTGACGCTTGCGCCGGACGACCGGCTGCGGCTGACCGAGACCATGGTCCATCTTTTGGCGAGCAAGGACGACGTCCGCGCTGGACGGTACTACGGCGATCCATCGCTCGGAGAAAAGGAACTGCGCGGTGCCACATACGCACTCGCCGATGCGATCGTCGCGCCGGCCACCGGCACTCCGGCGAGCGCGGCGCGCGAGATGTGCCGTTTGCTTGAGAACCCGGATCATTCCGTCCGCGCACGCGTGGCCGAGCGCCTGCTTTTCAGTTTTGACGATGCGGCGGGCAGGCACGTTGCTTCCGATGTTCGCCTGATCATTTTGAACGCGATCGAACAAACGTTCCGGCAATTGCTGCGTGACGAACCCGGCAATGCCGACTGGCAGCGCAATCTGTCGGTTGCCCACGATCGCGTCGGCGACGTGCTGGTGGCCCAAGGCAAGCTGCCTGAAGCGCTGACGTCGTTCCGTGAGGGACTTGCGATCCGGGAGAAATTGACGGGCGCGGATCCCGACAATGCCGGGCTCCAGCACGATCTGTCGATCTCGTACGAGAAGATCGGCGATCTGCTTGCGGTGCAAGGCAAGCTGGATGAAGCGCTGGACTCGATCCGCAAGCAGCTCGCCGTTGTCGAGCGGCTGGCGAACGGCGATCCCGACAACGCAGACCTGCACAGCGAGATCTCGCTGTGCCATGAGAAGATCGGCGAAGCGCTGATGGCGCAAGGCAATCTTCCGGGCGCGCTGGGCGCGTTCCAGAGCCAGCTCGAAATCAGCGAGCGGCTGGCGCGCGGCGCCGATACCGACGACAACAAATGGCAACGCGAACGGACGCTCGCCTACGATCGCGTCGGCGACGTGCTGATGGCGCAGGGCAAGCTGCCGGAGGCTCTCGAATTCTTCCGCAACGGACTGACGATCAAGGAGCGGGTCGCAAAGGCCCACCCGGAAAACACGAGCTGGCAGCGCAGCCTGTCGATCTCCCATGATCGCATCGGCGACGCGCTGGTGACGCAGGGCAAACTGCCTGACGCGCTGACATCTTACCGCACCGGGCTTGAGATCGCCCAGAAACTGGCGCGCACCGAGCCCGAGAACGTCGGCTGGCAGCGCGATCTGTCGGTGTCGCACGCCAAGATCGGCGACGTGCACGTGGCTCAGAGCAGTCTGCCCGACGCATTGAAGGCCTTCCATGAAGGACTGACGATCAGGCAACGCCTGGCGAATGCCGACCCCGACAATGTCGACTGGCAGCGCGGTCTGGCGGTGTCCTACGATCGCATCGGCGACGTGCTGATGGCTCAGGACA
>CAZOOO010000038.1:0-17651 GCA_964581435.1 uncultured Hyphomicrobiales bacterium
TCTCCATCCCGGCGATGCCCTGGTTATCGATGTTGACGAGCCCGATCAGGTGCGCAACTTCACGCCCGCTCGGATAAACGCGTTTGTTTTCGCGCAGGAAGCCGATCCCGGGAATTCCGAGACCATGAATTTCCTTTTGCTGGGCCGGGGTGATTTCGCGTTTCAACCAGACAAAGCCCTTGCGGGTGCCAAGACGCTGCCGAACCTCGGCGGTCTCGAGATCCGGCAACGTCGCCGTCAGCAACTCGACCGCCTCGTCCCTGTCGATCAGGCGGCGCGGCTCGCCGAACAGGCTCGGCGACTTGATGTCGGTCGCAAGAACCTGGCCGTTGCGGTCGATGATATCGGGCCGCGCCGTGGCGATCGCGTCCTGCGAGGCGGTGCGGCGTCCTCCCCGGTCATCCGGAAATGCTGCGAACACGACAAGACGCGCCGCAATCACCGCATAGATCAACCCGAACAAGATGATGACGAGGCCGACACGCACCCGCGCCTTGGCGGCGCGATCGACGTTGCACCCGTAGAGCAGGTTGCGGATCACGCGCTGGCTCCAAGGCATCGACGGAAGCCTGTTCTGGCCGATCATTGCGGGGCCTCCTGCGACGGCAGAGAGCCGGTGATGACGTCGGGATCGATGATCTCGATCATGGCGCCGATCGGATCGGAGGTGCCGGGCGGCACCAGGCTCGGCGGCCGCTCCGGCAGGTTCTTCAGCGAATCGAACTGTCTGGCTTCGATCGGCTTCAGTTTCAAATGTCGTTCGGCCAGAATTCGCAGACGCTGCGGCGCATCGAGCCTCGCCCATTCCGCGCGCAGGATCGCGATCGCCTCGCGCTGCTCGCGCACCTGAGCCTGAAGCCGCGACACACGCTCGGTGCGGGAGGTCGAATCCATCTTGATGCGGTAGACATACGATGCCGCATAGACCAGCGCGCAGACGACGAGGAAATGAATGATCCGCACCTCGTCAGCCTCCGCGCATCACGTTTGCGAGCGACGGCCAGGTCGGACGCCCGGCTCCGTCATCGATCGCGGCCGCGCCGGTGCGTTCGGCGGCGCGCAGCCTGGCGGAGCGGGCACGCGGATTGGCGTGAATTTCGTCCTCACCCGGCGTCAGCGGACGTTTGGTCAGAATGGCAAAGCTGGGCGGCGCCCTTTCGATTTCCGGCCGATGGCGTGAGCCGCCGCCCGCCTTGCCGCGCGCGGCGAAAAAGTTCTTGACGATGCGGTCTTCCAGCGAATGAAAGGACACCACGACAAGCCGGCCGCCCGGCTTCAGCACGCGTTCCGCCGCGGCCAGCGCCGCGATCAGTTCGTCCAGCTCCTCGTTGACGAAGATCCGCAGAGCCTGGAACGTCCGCGTCGCCGGATGAATCTCATGCGGCTTGGCGCGAATCACTTGCGAGACGATATCGGCGAGCGCCCGCGTGGTCGCGATCGGCGCGTGCCGCCGCGCGGCAACGATGGCGCGGGCGACGGCGCGCGAGCGACGCTCCTCGCCGAAAGCGTAGATGATGTCGGCGAGATCGGTCTCGGACGCGCGCGCCACGACGTCGGCGGCGGTCGGCCCATGCCCGCCCATGCGCATGTCGAGCGGACCGTCGAGACGAAAGGAGAAGCCCCGATCGGCCTCATCGAGCTGCATCGAGGATACGCCGACATCCATGACGACGCCATCGACAGCGGCGGCGTCCTGCGCCGCGCAGACCGAGGCGAGATTGGAGAAGCGGTCCTCGACCAGCGTCAACCTGCCGCCTGACTCCTCCACCAGACCGGAGCCGCCGGCAATCGCGGCGCGGTCGCGGTCGATCCCGATCACGCAGGTATCCGCAACCGCGAGGATGGCGCGTGAATAACCTCCGGCTCCGAACGTCGCATCGACGTAGACGCCGCCCGCACGCGGCGCCAGCATGGCGACGGCCTCGCGGCCGAGCACGGGCACATGACGAACAGGCGCCGCCGTCATGACCGGGCCTCCATCCGCAGATGCCTCGCTCTCGCCGCGCGTGCGCCCATTCGACCCCGACTGTCCGGAATTCAGCCGCCTGTTCCGGTCCTTGAGCCGGCTCACCACCGCACAACCGCTCAGACCGCCCCCCCATCGCTCGTCCACAATGAGATGAGCTGGCAAGCCCGGACTTCCGCATGGAATTTGAAGGGCTGCCATGGGGACTTCGAACGCAAATGGGACCTCGGCCGTCCCGACGCCGGTTCGGCTCTTCACCACTTAGTAACGGCGTTTAGCGTTAAGAAAGCGTTGATAGCCTTCGCGGGAATCGCGTTGTCGTCTCGTCGCGCCGCAGGTGATGCAGCACACACACACTTCACGGAAAAGCCAAAACCGTTAACAGAAAAAGGCAGAAAGGCGGCGCACCCTCGATTGCACGGCGGATCGCCCCTGGCGGATAATGATCCTAATGATTCGCCGATAAATCGGGTACGCGTTCCGGTTTTCGCCTTTCCTATTGCCTGCCTGTTTTGGATCGTCGCATGTTCGCGTCCGTCAATACTGACATAAAGCGTCGACGCCCTCTCCCGATCCCCAAGGCTATCGTTGGAATGCCTACCTTCATCCCGGACTCATCCCTCGTCTCCGACACGGTGCCCTCCTTGAACTTCGGCGACCGCGCCAAGGGGCGGCAGCCGGATATGATCGTGCTGCATTATACCGGGATGCCCGACGTCGAGGGCGCGCTGGCACGGCTGTGTACGTCCGGAACCGAGGTGTCCGCCCACTACGTCGTGCTCGAGGACGGTCGCGTCGTGCAATGCGTCCCGGAGGCGAAGCGGGCCTGGCACGCCGGCGTCGCCTCATGGGCGGGTGAAAAGGACATCAATTCCTGCTCGATCGGAATCGAGATCGTCAATCGCGGCCACGACTGGGGCTATCCGGCTTTCCCGCTCCGGCAGGTCGCCGCCGTCATTGCGCTTTGCCGCGGCATCATTCATCGAAGGGATATCCCGGCTCATCGCATCGTCGGCCATTCCGACGTCGCGCCTGCGCGCAAGAAGGATCCCGGCGAAAAATTTCCGTGGCAGTCGCTGGCGGATTCAGGCGTCGGCCATTGGGTCCGGCCGGCGCCGATCGTGGCCGGCAACGTGCTGAAGACCGGCAGCGAAGGCGACAATGTCCGTGTGCTACAGCAATCGCTGGCGCGGTACGGCTACGACATCAAGGCAACCGGCACATTCGATACCGCGACGATGGAAGTGGTCACGGCCTTTCAGCGTCACTTCCGGCCTGAAAAGGTCGACGGCATCGCCGATCAATCGACGTTGACCACGCTGCAGGCCCTGCTCGAGAGCCTGCCCGCCTGAACCCGTCACGGCCTCACGGCGGATCAGCTGGAGTCTTTCACCGTTTCATGGAAACGGGTTCCGCCTATCAATGATTCGTGGGACGTCGATCACGGCGATGGAAAAGCCGGCGAAAGCGTCATATAGTTTTTGCCAGTGGCACACGCCGGGTGACAACCGGCCACGACGGGGATGATGGACGTAGCCTATTTTGCCGGTTTCAGGCTGCGGCACCAACGCATTGGCACGCGTTTTGTCTAACCCGTTCCCGGCGTGTGCAGCCCTCCCCGACTAACCTCCCGACTTTAACCTCGACCGGAGCGCTGGATTTCAGGCGCATGGCGTCAGTCCGGCAGCCCCGTGACGAATTCGGGTACGTCCAGACCGGAGTCAGCAAAGAAGGACATGACGGCCGCCTTCGACCAATACTGCTCGATGAGCAATCTGGCGAAACGCTCCTTTTCCCGCGAGAACCTTGCCGCGAGTGCATCGATGCCGTCCGGCTTCTTGCCGAACAATTCGTCATCCCACGGCTCCTCGTTGAAAAAGTCCTGCTCGAGGACCATTTGTTCCGATACCTCGCGGCCCTCCGCCTCACCACGCCGTGCGAGCACGGCTTCCGATACTTCCGTGATCAAGGTGAAAAGCCGCGCCTGTTCCACGAGCAGATCCTGAGTGGGAAAAACATTCTCCACCAGCAGGCCGGGAACGAAGTCTCGCGCCAGAGACGTCGCAAGTTGCCTCCAGGCGTCCTCCGGCGCGCGCGCCGTGATTTTGTAGAAGTCAAACAGTTCCAGCCACCGGGCGCGCAGTTCCTCGACCTGGCAGTCATACCATCGCGACCAGACCGAGAGCCGGCCAAGCCGGCCATCGGCTTTTTGAGCCGTGTCGATCCGCCCCAGCAACGCCAGGTCAACCCGCATAGGATCCCTCAACCGTTCCGGAAAATCCGGCGCAGCGTATTCCTCAGAATCGCACGTGAATTCGGTCGATTCAGGATCGGGGAAAGATGTTCTGTATGTTCTGCTTCCAGCTTTCTGCACCATGCGATGACTCCTGATTGCGCAGTCTGATCCCACCGCGGACGGCATTTTCCGGCAGCTTTCAACGCTCCGAAACGCGATATCGCGATTTCAGCCAGAAAGCGCTCAGGTCGTCCCGGATAGGTCAACCGCAGCAGCGCATCGGCCCGGCGCTGACGCGTGTAACACTTTAACGGAGGGCATGGGCGGCACATGCCATGAGAGACGAACCGTTTCCCTCGGCGGTGCGACCATTCGTCCTTCCGTTGCGGAGGAACAAAGTTCGAATTCTTTGATTTTCCCTTTTCGCGATAATTAGCGAAGGAGGGAACTATGGACTGGGACCGGATTGAACAAAACTGGGATCAGGTCAAATACAAAGTCAGAGATCAGTGGGGCAAGTTCACGTTCGACGACCTTTGGGAGATTTCCGGACATCGCGAACAACTCGAAAAGAAGCTGATGGAACGCTACGGATACAAGGAAGACTTCGCGAAAAAGCAGGTCGACGACTGGTATGACAAGGCGCGATCGTGGCCTGACACGAAAGGACCGCCGCGCTGGGCGGGATACTAGAGCCTTCTCCCGGCTAAGCGCCCTCTCCCGGATAAGCGGAAACCCGGTTAGCCGGATGAAAAAGCTCTCGAACTGAAATAGCCGGCGCGCATTCCGATCCCGAACCGGTACTCCACTTTTCGGGATGCGCGTCTATTGTCGGTCCACCGCCTTCGATCCGCTTCCGAGGAGTGCCCGCATCAATCCGGCTCGGAGGCGAGTGGTCGCCAATGCGCCTCATTAATATATCAACCAATATACCAAATGAGAGCGTGACCTTTGAGTCTTCCGCGCGGATCGACAAGCGTCGACCGCATGATCAGTCAGAAGGCGATCCAAGGCCGTTCCAAGCAGGATATCGCCCTCAAGACAGGCACGGGGCCGCGGCGCGCGTTCACGCGGGGATCACAGCTTCAGCAACAGGCGCATCCGATGGCTTTTACTTCCGCCGCTGCATTCTTGGCGAATTCGCCCATGCATCGATTCTCGCCGCCGTTTTGGCGCTCTCGATTTTCTTGATCATCTTTTCCCGCTCTATGCCGTCGGGGGCCTGCTCGGCTTTTTGTCGCGTTTCGGCTAGGAAATCCACCAGACGGTCCTGAAAAGGCTTGGTCTGTTTGTAACGGCGCCGATGAGGCATGGCGTTCTCCTTCTCGCTTCCAGGAAGACAGGCCTGTATCTCCGCGTCGGACGCCCGGCGCCGTGCATTGGCCGCCTGTCAATGTGTGACGGGCCTTATGGTTCCAAATGTTCGCGTTCCCGGTTCCGGTAGACTGAAGGCAGCTCCGCGCCTCCGGACGAGCAATGCTGGTTCCGGTCGCCGCTGTTACTGGCCGCGACCTTATGGTAGGCTCTTGCACGTTTGGGAATTGCGGCATTCCTCAGGTCGATCGCGCAAAACACGGACGCCGATTATGAGGATCCGTGTTCGCAGGTCGGCCGGCGCGAAACCCCGTCATCCGACCGATACAAAGAGCAATCGAGAAACAATGAACCTAATGCTGACCGGTGTATTCGGCCTTGTCGGACTTATTCTGAGCTATGGATTTTCCGTTCCTCCAGAGCTCTCCGCATTTCGTCTCATAGCACCAGTCGGAGTCATGGCGGGATATCAGGTCGGCCAACTCATTGGCAGGCTCATCAGGCCACGGCCCAAAAGGTTTCTCATTTTGAGCGTGGGCGTACTGTTTTGCTTTTACTTCGCGTTTGCCTACCTCCAGTTGCGAGCAGCCAGCCCGTCGGATGTCGTGAATCTCGGCGCGCTGTTCGGGTTGTCTTTCTTCTGGCTCGGATTTTTCCTACCCTTCACACGCGCCCCGAACGAAATGAAGATCCTGTGGTCCAAGGCTGCTGGAGCATTCGCAAGGCGCTCCCGGGATTAGAACGCTGTTGAGCGTGACAGTTTTTCATCTCTCGCGATTTCATCTTTCACCACAAGAAAGTATGACGCGCCCGCTGCGCGGGATTTTGCCGGTTCCGATGTGCGTTAGCGCGCGATCAACGTTGCGCCGGTTGGCGATATCATCCCGAGATCGATAACGTCCTTCATATCTCGGATGTGTCGTGACTGCGATGGAACGTGCCCTTGCCGCCTCGTTATAGAAATCGAGCGAACGCTCAAGGGCGGCTCAACTCATTGAAGCAGATCACCCCGGACGTTTGGAGTCGGTGTGATTCAGATCACGGTTCTCGCCAATGAAACCCCTCATCATGCAGCTCATGGGAGACCAAGGGGTCTTCTCTCAGAGGAGAAACGACCATGACTTGTGGAACGCGAGAGACGGTTACAGTTAGGTACTGGGGCGTGTGCTGGAAGTGGGGCTTTATCCCTTATCCCTGCAGGAAAACGAAAACAGAGATTAAATACCGATATGATTTCCTGCCCTGGCGCACCAGGTTCAGTTGGTCTCCCTTCCGTCGCAGTTACGAGGGGTGTTGCAACGGCACGCTCTTCGGATGGTCCTATTGGACCTGGTCTCCGTTCGGCACCGGCAATGGTCCCTGGATCCAGCAGACGCTGACGTATTTCTCCAACTCCACGATCGGTTCGATTGGTTCTTGCCCGTTCAACAGCGGTACAGCCACTCAGCCCGTGTCGACGGTAGCCAGCGGCTCGATCGCACCGGATGAAGTTGCAGAGAAACTTAAAGAGGACCATAGCTGTTCGTGCGGCTCGTGAAGTGAATTTGACATTCGCTACCCACTTTGCAGCAAAGCCGGTAAGCGAATGTCAAATTCAGGCTCTACCAGAAACACCACTTGCCTCTCACGACATAAACCCCTTAGCGGTCCGGCGGCCTTTTGGTTCTTAGTCCCTCACCCAGCCTCTCGCCTGCGTGCGCCAGAACAGGAACGCGAAAATGGGAATTCCGACCGCGCGGGTGAGAAGACCGATCGGGATTTCCTGATCGGTCAGGCTGCGAGCGAGATGTCTTTGTTTCTTGACGAGCTTTACGTTGCGGTGACTGCTCTTTGCCGAAGTGACGGCTCATATCGTCTTTAAAAATTCAATCAGCGCCCGCCGCTCGTCCGGCGTTAGCTTGCGTCCGATGATGCCATTCCCCTTTGGCCCATCATTGAATTCGTGGCCGGTATTGCGGTTGCCCCGCAACGCTGTGTCCAGCTTGAATCCGCCAGTGAACTGCCCGGCTTCCGGATCGGTTTTCGAGCCGAGGCAACGCAGGTCAAGGTTGTCCTCAGGCGCGGCCGATGCCGTTATCTGATAGCCCATGCAGACGGGATCATACTCTCGCCGCCCCAGGTAGAAGGTCTTCGGCCGCTCCGAAACCGGTGAAAGTAGCGCGTACATATTGGGGACAGCGCCGTTATGAATGAAAGGCGGCGTCGCCCACACTCCGTTAAGTGGCCGCATCTTGTAGGCGAGCGGATGTTGGATCGCGTTCGGCCGGAACCCATTCAACTCGGGGCGCTCGGATTCGGGAACGTCGTGAGCATCATACCAATGAGTCACCACCTTCTCGACCAGTTGGCCGAGGGCTGGTCCGAACTCGTTGGTGGTGATTCCTAAACTGGCCGGAATCGTAACCTTCCGATTCCTCATGTCCTCCGCCTGCGCTGGATCGGTACCGAGGTCGGCGATCGTCTTTGGTTTAATTTCAAGATAGCGCTGGTTGAAGCTGTTTGGGGGTAACCACGCCTTCGAGTCCCAGAATGCCTTGGTGCCGGCCGGCGGCAGATGGCAACCCTTGCATAAATCGTCATAAAGCGCACCGCCTCTCGCGGCGAGTGCGGTGTCGATGGGTCCCAGAATCTCCTCTGGCCATTTCGGCGCCGTCAGCCCCGTGAAGCCGTTCGTTTCGCTTGGCTGATTCCCCGCGATTAACTTCTCAATGTCGGCAAGCGACTTCACCTGAACCTCGGAACTGAACAATCCTCTCCCGGGGTCGGTTAGATTGATCAACGCAGAAACCCCCATGGCCTCGCCCGCGTTGCGCACCATCGGCTGCATGATCGACGCATTGTATTGCACCCAATCGAACCAGGGAGCGGTCCAGATGTGAGGGAAGCTCACTGGCGCCGTGGTGGCGGCGTAGTTTTTCTCCCTGGCTTCAGGATCCAGGGAGAGCCCGAACACCTGATTCCCGATGCGGTTCAAGGCGTCAAGACGGCCGTAGCCCTCGTCAACGCTCGTCTCGGCGACTTTCTTGTCGAGCTTCCTGATGACATTGAGCTGGTCCCACATCGCGGTCAGCTGTCGGCGCAATTCCGCCTTGTCTTCCTTACTGGCATCCTCCCCGAGAACATTTTTCGCAAATCGATCGAAGCGGTCGGAGAAAAGGCTCAGAAAGCGGCCGGAAGAGAGCTTCGTCAGCAGAACCGAAATCCCGAGTCCTTGTCGGAACTTGCCGAGGTCGGTCAGAGCCGGGCCACCATCCACGAGTATGGTCGTGCCGCGATAGGCAAGCCGGCCGGTGTGGCAGGCGGCGCAGGTGAACCCGAGCCGGGTCATAGGCTCTTTGGTTCGCGGGTTGAGCCACGGCTGCCCTGCCGCCGTGCGCATCGTCCCTGCTCGTGCAAAGCCTATCGGTAACTGGTTCTCGCCGCCCTTGGTAGCACCCGGGATGAATCCATATCGGTCGAGATAAGCCGGGTCGCTTAGGCGACCGACGTCGCCAACGAGCGACAACCGCGGCTGCTCCAGCGCGATGAACCACTCATAAGGTATATTGAGCGTCTGCGTCCCCTGGTCGGCGTGATGGAATTTTTCACGTTGATCCTGGTCCCAGCCTTGATCGAGCCAAACGGCTCGCTTAATCGGCGCGTATGTATACTACAGACTGAGAGCGATTTCGCTCTGGTCGTGCACGAAGGCGGCTTCATAATCGCGAGCCTGGGCGCCCGTAACCCCCACCTGCCGAAACGCATCGCGCCATCCGTTCGAGATGTGCTGGGCGCTGAAGGCGCAGTAACCGCTTTTCGTCACGCGCTTCGAGCAGCTCGTGGACCAGAGCCGACGCCGTGATAAAGCCAACCGATAGACCCTTCTGGCAGGCCGCCAGGCCGAGCCCGAGCGCGATATGGCTCTTGCCCGTGCCGCTGTTGCCGACGGCGATGATATTCTCGCGCCGCTCGACGTAGTCCGAGCGTGCCAGTTCCAGCACCAACATTTTGTTCAGCGATGGCAACGCCAGGAAGTCGAAGCTGTCGAGGCTTTTGACGGTCGGGAACCGTGCCGCCTTGATCCGGCGCTCCACCATGCGTCGCTCACGATCGATCATCTCCATCTCGGCCAGCGGCCGTTCGATCATGGTGAGCAGAACCTCGAGATCGAGGCGGAGGAGGAAGATAGCGCGGTCGAGCGCTATCGTCCCTTGATCATTGTTGAGGATGAGGACACCACCAAAGACCGATCGAAGAAGAGGGCGAAGAACCGACGCGATCGTGCGGCCGGCAACGCCCTGAAGGCATCGATCCGGGTGCAGGGGTTCCGCGATGACACAGGCCAGCTTTGGGAGCCTGGCAATCTGGTCTGGACCGAGAGCCCGTTCCTGGACATCGCGCAGGACATGCTGATCGAGCAGGTTGCCGCGTTCGTGGCGCCAGATCCCGGCCAGCTCGATTTCTCCATACCCGACAACAGCGGCCTGGTTACGCTGATCTGACCGGTCAAGGACGTCTCAATGTTTGCAATTCCGTCGCTTTCGGATCTGCTGCAACGCGCGCGGCAGGGGTTCCGAACCTATCTGCCGGGATCGGACGCATGGCTGTGGCCGAACAATATCTACGCGTCGGCCAAGGTCATCGCCGGGATGGTGTTCGAGGTGTTCGGATTCGCGTCCTATATTTCGAAGATGATCTTTGTTTCGACGGCGCCGGATATCGAGACGCTGCGGCTGCACGGGACTGAATATGGCCTGCCGCAGCTTCCTGCCGCTCCGGCCTCTGGCAATATCACGCTCACCTCAGACGGAGCGATTACTGTCGCCGACGGTGCGGCATTCCAGCGCGGTGATGGATTGACCTATCTGGTGACATCGGGCGGCACCCTTGTCGGAGCCGGAACGCTACAGCTTCCCGTCACCGCAGCCGCGGATGGCGCGGCCGGAAACGCCGAAGAAGGAACGCCGCTGGCGGCCATTTCCGGCGTCACCGGACCGGGCAACGTCACCGCCGCGGTCGGATCCGGCGACATTGTCGAAGGGGCCGATGTCGAGAGCATCGAGAGTTATCGGGCGCGGCTGTTGTTTCGGAAGCGTAACCCGCCCCATGGCGGTTCCGCTGCTGACTACGTGATCTGGGCCCGGCAGGTTTCCGGCGTCTCGCGCGTCTTCGTCGAAAGGCTCTGGGGCGGCGGCGGCACGGTCCGGGTGTTCGTCTTCATGGACGGGCTGTTCGCTGACGGCATCCCATCGCCGACGGCCGTGCAGCGGGTGCAGCAGTATATCGAGACCGTGATGCCGGCCGGCGCGATCCTGACCGTGGCGGCACCGGCGGCGCATCCGATCAACATCACGATCGACAACCTGGTGCCCGATACGCCGGCGACGCGTGAAGCGATCCTGGACGAACTCCGTGAGGCATTCCTTCGCCTGGGCCGGGTTGCCGGTAGTGACGCCATGCATGGTGGCATGCCCTTCCTGGCCTCGCCGGCTCAATTCTCGCTCGCCTGGATTTATCAGGCTATCGCCAACGCGACCGGCGTCACCAGCTTTGATCTTGTCTCGCCCTCTGGCGATACGACGCTGGTGATCGGCGAGACGGCGACGCTCGGGACCGTGACGTTCGACTGATCATGGCAGAACCTGAAAAGCAGTTTCGATGCCCAACCTTCATCGAAAGCTTCCGCGCGACTTGCGCGCTATGGCCGCGCGGAAGGGCCTGGCCGGTCAGCGACGGCATGACGCCGGACAACTATTTTGCCTGGCTGAAAGCGCTGGGCGGGTTTCCGGTCTCGTGGCCGACGGGATTTGTGCAGGCCGGATACTCCGCCGCTATCTCCGCCGTGCGGCACTACATCGAAACGCGGCTGTGCGCGCTGCGGCTTGAATTCTGGTGCGCCACAAAAGCCGAGACCAACGATCAATGGCTGATCGAATACGGCCTTCCGGATCCTTGCGATCCGTTCCCCGATCTTTGCACCAAGGTCGCCGCGATCGGCGGCACGCGCTGCGAATACTATGCGGAGATCGCGGCTCGCGCCGGATGGTCGATCGCCTGCACCGCGATCGACGATGACTGCGGGACGGCGCTTGGCGATTTCGAGATTGGATGTGCGAGCCTTGGCGGCTCCATCGGCGCCGCCACGGTCCTGATCACCGTGTTCCTGAATGAAAGTCCGGCTTATGTCGCGCCGCTCGAAAGCGGGCCGTTCATCGGCAACTTTCAGATCGGCGGCTCGCTCGCCTGCGATCCGGACATCACGCCGCTGAAGTGCATCCTCGATCGGGTCGTTCACGCTCATATCGTGACACTGTATGAGACGGATCTTACCGAGGCCGCGGCGAAGCCTAGCCTGGTCGTTGAAAGCAGCGATCCGTCCATTCAAATGGATTTTTTGGCACCAGGAAACAGCGGCTATTTGGTGCTGATTTGATTTTGCCTAACGAAAGGTAACCCCACATGACCGACATTCTCGGGCCCGCGGATGCGCCTTTGCGACAGCGGAAGCGATCTCGCGGGAAGGGTGCTCGGGGCGGGAGTGACGCTGCTGCTGCTGGGGTGGCTGATGGTGGAGGTGGCGGGGGAATAGCGAACGGATCGAAAACATACTGTGCCGGGTTTTGTGCCGGAGGAAACCGCTTCTATTGGCGGCAACCGCGCCAACTGCGGGTGTCTCTTCTGCGAGGGAAAGTGCAAGAAACCCGCATAAACATTGAATGGCGGAGCCGGAGGGATTCGAACCCTCGATAGGGCTTTACAACCCTATAACGGTTTAGCAAACCGCCGCCTTCAGCCACTCGGCCACAGCTCCAACGCAAGTATTTCAATGACTTACAGATGGTTCCGAGAAAACAAAAGGTGTTTTCTGCCACCGGATTGCCACTGAACGCGTCACGAAATGCGCAAGGCGGTGTCAATCGCGGCGGCCACCTTGCGGTCGTCGGTTGTAAACATGTGAGCATAAATCGCAAGGGTCTCGCTGAGTTTCGCATAGCCTAAACGTTTTGAAATCGTGACGATATCCACTCCCGTATGGATCAGCTGACTGGCGTGGGTGTGCCTGAGGGGACATGGGGAGAGTGATGTCTGGGGCATGCCCATCCATTTAGCAGCCGCGCCTCCGAGGTAAATCTGAGCGCGCAGACGTCGGAGGAGTTTCTCAAAATCGTCGACGAGATCGAAAACCTGTACCGAGCGCGATCCGGCGAACAAGGTGGAACGAACTGATGGAGTTATTCAGATAATTGCTTACGTGGACCAATTGGTTTATGCCACGCGGACGCAGGTCCGTTAGGTTGCACACCCGCGCATTACAACTTTAATATTTTTCTTCAAAAATCACGAGGTCGAATATGAACATTACCAAAATAGATAAGGCCAAACTCGCCAAGGAAATTCCAGAATATCATCAACTACTCGTCAGTGACGCTGATTGGATTGCTCGATCCGCTGACGATGTTCGGCAACTACGAAACACCCCTCCATTTTCGAAAGTGTCCGACAAGAACTTTGAGGCGTTCGTGGACGGTCTGGTTTTTGGGCGGGGCGGGATTGTCGGAGCAACCTACAAGCCGCTGATGAATGAGTTAACGATCTCCGAGATTTACGATGCGTTCGCACATTTTGGCATTTCCGTCGACTTGGCGACGAGATCTCTGGAATACAAACCTGAGGGTTCAGGTTGCTCTTTTGATTTTTGGAGTATTTGCTTGAACGAGACGAAGGCGCCGTTCCCGACTAAGTGAATTGCCGTAGCGCGGTTCCGTCGCCACTGCCCTGTGCGGCCCGGGCCAGTATGCGGATGTGGAGAGGAGCTTTCTTGGGATCGCGAGGAGGCTCCCTTCCATCAGGTGCCGCCGCGAGACGCCGTCTCGCCGATAGGTGCGACGCGGCGCTGGCGTACGGGGAGGTTTATCGGTTCCACGGAGCCAAAAACCTGTTCCAGACAAGAATACGATTTTGCCGGCCGGCCAGAGGTAGCGCTCAATAGTGTTCAGGGGACATGGCTTTTCTGAGCTCCAACCGGGCGGCGACGTGCTTGGCTTGCTGCGCTTGATCTTGGAGAATCTTGAGCCCTGCCCGCAGCAGGCTCTTCATCTCCGTATTGGTCGCGGATGGAATGAGTAGGGTTTTGAGAACGTCTTCGACCGTCTTGTGATAGGCAATCTCGTTGTCGAGGTAGGCTTTGTCGAATGCGGTGTCTTTCAGCTTCGACAGTTCCTTGGTCTTAAAGGCTGCGCTCTTGGACAGCATGCGGCTGATTTCGTTATCTTTTGGAGTGACTTTGAGCTTCCGGGCCAGGGCGACCGCCTGCTTGTTCATGCCTTCTTGATTTTGCACCATGTCGGTTGCGAAGGCGCTGACGTCCTTGCTCTCGGATCTGACCAGCGCCTGCTTCGCCGCGGTGATTTCGATCTTGCTGGCAGTATAGGCAACGTGCGCGATCTGTTGATCGCTGAGGCTTACGCTCTGCGCGAGAGCGCCGCTGCCCAGCAGCGCTACGACGGCGATCACCGCGTTCAGTCGAGCGAACATTTTGGGACTCCCTCTGAGTGGAGATCGAATTTCCGGCGCGTCGTTGGGGACACGCGGAATCGCAAGATGTTCTTGGAAATAGACCAAGCCGGAAAAGAACAGCGTTGGTCAAGCGTGCGCGATCGCGCTTCGTCGCGCGGGCAAACTGCTGAAGCAGTGGCCAGTCGGAAAAGGCGGAGACACGTAAGCCTCAATACGCTCGGCAATGATGGCCTGAATGTCAGAACACGATCCTGCCGGCTATAGAGATGCTGGCTGTGATGGCGCACAGCCTGACATGGAGCGGATGCCTGACCGAATTGTGGGGCGGCGCGCGATAACACGGCATCGTTCCTTTCCAAGTAGTCCGGCGGCGCAATGAAGACCCGCCGGCTCCCTGCTGGAACGGTTCTACTTGCATTCTGTCACTACTTCTGGTTGTCATATCCGGCTTAATTGTTTTAGGGATGACTAACGTGGCAACAGGTACGGTGAAGTGGTTTAATGGGCAAAAGGGCTATGGCTTCATTCAGCCCGACAGCGGCGGCAAGGACGTGTTCGTCCATATATCGGCGGTCGAAAGGGCGGGGCTCAACTCCCTCAATGAAGGAGCAAAGGTGAGCTACGAAGTCGTCGCGAATCGCGGCAAGGAGAGCGCGGAAAACCTGCGGATTGGGTGATTCGATAAGTGAGCTGAGCCGGATATACGCTCTCGCTCGCAATGTGGATGGTCCGGAGCGAAGCTTCGGGCCATTTGCGTTTCTGGCTGGCAGCGGCCCGAGAGATGGCCTTCGCATTACGGGAGCAAGCCGTTCGTTTTGTCACCGGACAGCTTACTATGAGGTGATGTCAACCGGTGCGACGGGTCGATTGAGTTTTGTCTAAATCAACAAATGCAGGCGGTTATGCGAACCTCGGAATCAGGACGCTCGCAAACCGCCGCCTTCAGTCACTCGGCCACAGCTCCGTTGATGACCCGATATCCCTGACACGCTCGCCAGCCGCAAGCGCCGGATCGCGAGATTCAGGCATCGCCCTGGAATCCATGGGGCTATGTGACGCAGATTTGCGATGTCAACGTCGATAAGTCCATCTGGTCCTGCATTCGCAGGCTGCAAACAGATCCTGCGCATTGCATTACCAGCCATATAAATCACTGGATTCGTTGTTGTTTTCTACCGTTTAATACGGCGGCCCCGATCGACCGAATCAAGTGCAGATGATTCGCGAGGCTCGGATCATGGAGACAAACGGCCGTCATGGAGGGCGGCCGGGTCGTTCGAGGCCCTCAAACAATTTACAAGAGCAATTGCGTTATAAATCAAATACTTAATAAACGAAATGCGAGCGATTGGCTTGTGTCATTTACGCAACATGCCATCAAAATCGCTTCGACTTATTCTATTTCGAAGCATCCTTCATTGCGTGTGCAAGGCGGTTCGGTAATTCTGATCGAACGCGACGGAGGGGGGCATCCCAAAGTCGTTCTGTTTAGATGGTTCGCTGTTTGGTCGCCCGCTTGCGTCTCGCGTTGAGCGGGAACCGGCAAGCATGAGCGCTGTCGGTTAGTCCGCAACGGGGAAACGCTTCTTCGAGCGTTGCGCTTAGCGGATCCGGTCGCCCTGCAGAGCAACTTGGAGGTTTGACGATGAATAATTTGATGAAGAGCCTTTTCCTCGGCTCTGCGGCAGGGCTGGTCGTCATAGGCGGGGCTCACGCTGCCGATCTTCCGCTGAAGGCAAAATCGGTCGAATACGTGAAGGTCTGCTCCCTATATGGCGCAGGCTTCTATTACATTCCCGGCTCCGACACCTGCATCAAGTTCGGCGGCTACGCCCGCGCCGATTTTGGCGTCAATACGAATGCTCCGCTTTACTTCGGCAACACCTCGAATCAGGCCGGCGCGCAGAACCGTCTCAGCAACGCCTTCACCTGGCGCGCGCGTACGGACCTGAACATCGACACCCGCACCGCGACCGAATACGGCGTGGTTCGCACCTATTTCGACGGGGCCTTCACCTGGACCTCGGGCGGCTACGCAGGCTTGCGCGTCGGCGGGACTGCGTATGATTCGGCTCCGCTTGGCGCGAGCGGCAACGGCGCCGTCGTCGGCGGCCAGCTCGGCGTGTACTTCTCCTTCATCCAGTTCGCCGGCTTCACGATCGGTAAAGCCGTCTCTCAGTTCAGCGCTCCCTGGGGGAACTATCCCGCGAACAACATCTTTGACGGTCTCGTCGGCGGCGGCGGCGCATTCTCGGGCGTGAACCAGTTCACCTACACCGCGGAGTTCGGCAACGGCATATCAGGCTCGGTCGGCGTGCAGGATCCAAGCGCATACTACCAGGCCGGTATTTACAACCTCGGGTTAAACCCGCCGCCGGGCAACGCCATCCTTGGTGCCCAACCCCCCTTCTTCGGCCCCATCTTCTTTAACTCGCCCATGTTCGGCTACGGCATCAGCGCCTATGGTGGAACCACCATGCCGGATATCGTCGGCCAATTCCGCGTCGATCAGGCCTGGGGCATGTTCCAGGCGTCGCTCGCGGGGCATCACAACAACCCTGCGTATTACACCGGAGTTGAAACCGGCGGCGGTCCCGGAGGCAAATGGGGTTGGGCCGGTCAAGTCGCTCTGTCGATCAAGAACATCCCGACTGGTCCGGGTGACGTGATCAACATTTCGGGCGTCTATACCGACGGCGCGACCCGCTACAACATCCACGACATGACCGCTTCGGCAGGTGCTAACATCATCTATGGCGGCAGCGGCGTGAGCAGCATTGGATTCGGCTTTGCACCCGATTCCGTCTACGCGCCCAATGGCCAGCTTCAACTGGTCCAGACCTGGGGCATGCGCGGCGGCTACACTCATTACTGGAATCCGCACTGGAGCAGTTCGATATTCGGTGCCTATGCATCGGTCAGGTACACCGGCGCGGCCAAGGCCTATATGTGCGGCGTGTCAATTCCTGCTGCCCTCGGTGCGGGTCTCACGGTCTGTAACCCGGACTATAACATCGGGCAGGTCGGCGCGAACCTTCGCTGGACCCCCGTCAAGAACCTGACGTTCACGACGGAAGCGGTTTACAGCATGCTGGATCAGAAGTTTGCCGGAGTGGCGGCTGTTCCGGCCAATTACGCTGTCAGCAAGGCGACAGGTAATTATGCGGTGAAGGATCAGGACATCTGGACCGTCATGTTCCGCGCTCAGCGCACCTGGTAAATACAGGTCGTCTGACGAGACTCTCATAGACCGCCGGTGCCCTGTTTTTGCGGGGCTCCGGCCGGGTCTCGCCGAGCGAGACAACGGACGACGTTCGGCTGAATCAGGGTAGGGGACGTTCCGACGCGTTCGGCCGCCGTCTCGAGCGTTCCTATCGTGTTTTCGAGCGGGGCATGCCTTCGGACTTGACCCGAGAGATAATGGTTCGCGTGAAGAAAACGTGTCAAAATCACGATCCGGAGCTTCGCTTCTGATTCAATCAGAAACGAAGATTCTCCAGACAGCATCATTTCTCGCATTCCGTCATTTCTCGACCTGACCTGCAATCCATCGCCTCCCGGCTGGGCAGCCTCGCCGGAACCCAACTAGATCACGATGATCCTGGATCGAATCGATCCAGGATCATGAACGTGATCGAT
>CAZOOO010000039.1:0-17487 GCA_964581435.1 uncultured Hyphomicrobiales bacterium
CGACCTCGAGGCGACCTATGCCGGACCCGAGGCCAAGAGCAGCATGAACCCGGCGCTGCTCGGCGCGCCGGGCGGTGCCGGCGGCCAGCCGTTGTCGGCTGACGCTTCCGATGCCGCCGCGGGCGAAAGCGGCGGCGGAGCCACGGTGACCGCGCCCCCTGCGGCGCCGCCGTCTCCGACCCCGTTCCGTGCCGCGCGCCCCGCGCCGGCGGGGACCGTCGACCGGGACGAGAAGAATCCGGGCGCGGCGGAAGGCGAGATGGAGGAGGACGACTTCGACAATCAGATGTCGCTGGCAGCCATTGAAGCCGAGCTGAAGCCGAAAGTGGTCGAAACCTTCGACAAGATCGCCGACAGCTACAAGAAGCTGCGCCGCCTGCAGGAAGCCGACATCTCCAACCAGCTTCAGAATGAGTCGCTCTCGCCGAACCAGGAGCGCCGCTACAAGAAGCTGAAGGATGAGATCATCGTCGAGGTGAAGTCGCTGCGTCTCAATCAGGCGCGCATCGATTCGCTGGTCGAGCAGCTTTACGACATCAACAAAAGACTGGTCTCGTTCGAGGGGCGCCTTTTGCGCCTCGGTGACAGCCACGGCGTCGCCCGCGAGGATTTCCTGAGGAATTATCAGGGTTCCGAACTCGATCCCCGCTGGCTCAACCGGGTGTCGAAACTCTCCGCGAAGGGCTGGAAGAATTTCGTTCACCACGAAAAGGACCGCATCAAGGAGCTGCGCGGCGAAATCCAGCAGCTCGCGGCGCTGACCGGGCTTGAGATCGGCGAGTTCCGCAAGATCGTGCAGGGCGTGCAGAAGGGCGAGCGCGAGGCGCGCCAGGCCAAGAAGGAAATGGTGGAGGCGAACCTGCGCCTCGTCATCTCCATCGCCAAGAAATACACCAACCGCGGCCTGCAGTTCCTTGACCTTATTCAGGAAGGCAATATCGGCCTGATGAAGGCGGTCGATAAGTTCGAGTATCGCCGCGGCTATAAATTCTCGACCTATGCGACATGGTGGATCCGGCAGGCGATCACCCGCTCGATCGCGGACCAGGCCCGTACCATCCGCATTCCCGTGCATATGATCGAGACCATCAACAAGATCGTGCGCACCTCGCGCCAGATGCTGAACGAGATCGGCCGGGAGCCGACGCCGGAGGAACTCGCCGAGAAGCTCGGGATGCCGCTCGAGAAGGTGCGGAAAGTTCTCAAGATCGCGAAAGAGCCGCTGTCGCTGGAGACGCCGGTGGGCGACGAGGAAGATTCACACCTCGGCGATTTCATCGAGGACAAGAACGCGGTGCTCCCCATCGATGCCGCGATCCAGAGCAATCTTCGCGAGACCACCACGCGGGTTCTGGCGTCGTTGACCCCGCGCGAGGAACGCGTGTTGCGCATGCGCTTCGGCATCGGCATGAACACCGACCACACGCTGGAGGAGGTCGGCCAGCAGTTCTCGGTGACACGCGAGCGCATCCGCCAGATCGAGGCCAAGGCGCTGCGGAAGTTGAAGCATCCGTCAAGGAGCAGGAAACTGCGGAGCTTCCTTGATAACTGAGGGTTCGTCATGCCGGAGCTTCTTGGATAGTTGACGCCGTCATTGCCGGGCTCGGCCCGGCAATCCATAGAAGCACAACGGTGGGCCGCAAGACCCGCCGTTGTGCGTCATGAAACATTCGACCCGCCGCACCATTGTCCGGGCTCACGCAACGCAAACGCGAACGGAGACACCATGGCGGATCAGTTCGAAGGCAGGCGCATTCTCAATTCTGGCCACCAAAACTCGAGGTTCCGTGGGACGGGCTGAAAGCCGCCGGCGCCGAGGGTCACATGGGGCTCACCGGAGGCGAGTGAGATCAAGGGCTGGGACAGAAGGATTGGGGCCGCGCGGCCCGCATCAGTCCGTCGCTTCGTCCGGCGGATGGTGCGGATCGTAGGCGTGCGGCCGTTTGGTGCCGATCTTTTTCCAGAATGGCCAGATGAACGTGGAACGGGGCAGGCTTCGCGCGCGCCGCCGCAATCGTGCTATAATGCGCGTCTTTCCAGAAAAGGGATTGCAATGAAACTCCGTTTCGCCGTCGCCTTCGCCGCCGCCCTTCTCGCCGTCCCCCTTGCATCGACCGCCGTTTCCGCCGCGCAATGCGGCGGCGACTTCAATACGTTCGTGACGGCGATGTCGCGGGAGGCCGCCGCGGACGGCATCTCGCAGAGCGTGATTTCGCAGGCGCTCGGCGGCGTGCAGCAGGATCAGGCGGTGCTGAATTTCGACCGCCGCCAGCGCGGCACCTTCCGCAAGAGTTTTGAGCAATATGCCGCGACCCGCGTCACCCCCGGCCGGGTCAAGGGCGGCAAGGCGATGCTCGCGCGTCATGGCTCGCTGCTGTCGCGGATCGAGAAGCAATTCGGCGTGCCGCCGGAGATCATCGTCGCGATCTGGGGACTCGAATCGGATTTCGGCCGTGGCGACATGGGCAAGCTGCCCGTGTTCCGGGTGCTCGCCACCATGGCGCATGACTGCCGGCGCACCGAATTGTTTCAGCGTGAGTTGCTGGCGGCGCTTAGGATCGTGCAGCGCGGCGACCTGCGGCTGAACGACATGATCGGCGCCTATGCGGGCGAGATCGGCCAGACCCAGTTTCTGCCCTCGTCGTACATCAAGTACGGTGTCGATTTCGACGGCAACGGCCATGTCGATCTCCGGCATTCGGTGCCGGACGTGCTGGCCTCGACGGCGAACCTCCTGAAGGTCAACGGCTGGAAGGCCGGCGGTGACTATCATCAAGGCTCGGCCAATTTCGAAGCGATGCGGGAATGGAATCGCTCCGAGGTCTACCGCAGGACCATCGGCTACTTCGCTGACAAGCTGGGGGGACAGTAGCGTCCCCAAGGCTGCGCCGGCCGCCGGACCGCATCGACGTCGCGCGCCGTCGACGTCGCGCACCGGAGGCTCGGGCGAGGCGAACTCCGCCCGAGCCTCCGGCACTACTTCTTCTTTTTCTTTGCGGTCTGCTTTGCTGTTTTCTTCGCCGCCTTTTTCGCTTTCTTGGCGATAATATCCCCTTAAGGTTAAATGGTCGAAACGCGTCTTCGAGGCGTGCTCGGCGGTGGCAACCGCACAACAGCCTCGGACGTCGGTCCGAACAGATTCGGATGAGCCTTGTCGTCGCGGCGCCGCGGCGTCATCGTCCCGTTATCCACAAGGTTGCTCAGCGCGCGCGTGATCGCGTGAATGATCGAGCCCGGGACGGACCCGCCCGATGTTCATCGTTTCAAAACCATGGCCGAGGGTCTTCGAGGGTCTTCTCGTCACGGTGAACTTCCGTTAATCGCTGCGGTCGCACCCTGCCGGAAAGTCGCAAGAAAATACCGGGGAAGGCGGGGCGGCGCGTGCTCCGAAATTTGGCCATGCTGAGCGTACCGACGCTGTGGGTGGTGTTCATCGTGAACTTCCTGGCGTTGGGCCTGGTCTGGACCTACGTCATGCGGAGCTATCCGACGCTGGCGGCTGCGCCCTATTGGGCGGCGGCGTCGTTCATCGCCGCTTGTTTCGCCGCGATATCCATGCTGCGCGGTCACATCGATTCCATGCTGCCCCTGGTGGTCGGCGGTGGCGGGTTGATCTTCGCGATCTGCCTTTCCACGATGGGAATTCGGCGCTTCTACGAGCGACCCGTCTCCTGGCGGACGACGTTTGCCACGGTCGGTTTGAGCCTCGCCGGACTCTCCTTTTTTGTGTATGTGCGCGACGACATGCCGATGCGCATTTTCATCTATTCAACGGCTCAGGCGGCACCGATCGCCATGACGTTGAAGATGGTCCTGTCGCGCAGGGAAGGCCGCGTTCATTCGGGGGCCCGGCTCGCAGGAATTGTTGGCGCACTTATTGTTTGCGTCAGCGTCATCAGGTCGGTCTGCGCATTTTTCGATATCGGCGGCGGAGTGTCCTACATCGACTTCAATGGTCTTCAGGCCGCCTTGATATTAGGCCTTGTGTTCCTGTCGATGACCTGGAATTTCGGGTTCCTCTTGATGGCGATCGATCGGCTGAGAAACGAGGTTGCCGACCTTGCGCTCGTGGATGACCTCACCGGTGTCGCTAACCGGCGACAATTTCTGGGGCGACTGGAAGAGGCGTGCGCGATGTCGCAACGGAACGGCGAACCTTTCGTGATCCTCATGGTCGACCTCGACGGCTTCAAGCAGATCAACGACACCCACGGTCATGCGGCAGGCGATGCCTGCCTGCGGCATTTCACGCTGATGGCGCAGATGCGGCTGCGGCCCGGCGATTTGCTGGCGCGTACCGGCGGTGACGAATTCTGCATCCTGTTACCTGCCACGACGCTGCAAGAAGGCGCGGAGATTGCGCGGCGGGTGCTGAATGCCTGTCGCGAAGACGCCGCCGGATGCGTCGGCGCCGATGTTCCCATCGCGGCCTCCATCGGTCTTGCTCAATGGACGCAAGAGATCGAAGCCTGCTCGGAGCATTTGCTTGCCGCCGCTGATCACGCGCTCTATGCGGCCAAGAATGAGGGGAAAAACCGGTATGCGTTCTATGGCGACATTGCGCCGCCGATTGTCCCGGAGCCGCAGTCGCAGCAGCTTTCGTCGAATCAAAGAGCATAAAGCACCGTCGAAGGACTGGAGCGGGATAAGGAAAAGTGTGCAGCGGTTTTCCGCCCGCATCCCGCGTCTCAAAATATTGGAATCGATCACGTTCATGATCCTGGATCGATTCGATCCAGGATCATCGTGATCTAGCTGCAAACAACAAAAGGCCGGCGTCGCCGCCGGCCCTCGTTTCTTGAACGGAAGCTTCCAGCCTTTAGCGGGCGGCTTCCACGGCAGCTTGTTCCTGCCGTGCAATCGTCGTCTTCACCGCTGACTGCACCTTCTCGAAGGCGCGGACCTCGATCTGCCTCACGCGCTCACGCGACACATTGAACTCGGAAGCGAGATCTTCCAGCGTCATCGGCTCATCTGCGAGGCGCCGGGCCTCAAAGATGCGACGCTCGCGCGGATTGAGCACGCCCATCGCGCCGGTCAATGCGCGACGACGATGATCGAACTCCTCATGTTCAGCCATGATGGCTTCCTGAGTGGGCGACTGATCGACCAGCCAGTCCTGCCATTCGCCGGTTTCGCCATCATCACGGATCGGAGCGTTGAGCGATGCATCGCCGCCGAGACGGCGGTTCATGTCGACGACGTCCTGTTCCGTGACGCCAAGACGCTTGGCGATGAGCTTGACCTGATCCGGACGCATATCGCCTTCGTCAAGCGCGGAAATCTTGCTCTTCGCCTTCCGCAAATTGAAGAACAGTTTCTTCTGGTTCGCGGTTGTGCCCATCTTCACGAGCGACCACGAACGCAGGATATACTCTTGTATTGACGCCTTGATCCACCACATCGCATATGTGGCGAGGCGAAACCCCTTTTCGGGTTCGAACCGCTTCACCGCCTGCATTAGGCCGACGTTGCCTTCCGAGACGACTTCCGATATCGGCAGGCCGTAGCCGCGATAGCCCATGGCGATCTTGGCCACGAGTCGCAGGTGGCTGGTCACGAGATGATGCGCCGCGTCGCGGTCGTCATGTTCGCGCAAACGCTTGGCGAACATGTACTCCTCATGCGGTTCCAGCATCGGGAACTTGCGGATTTCCGCAAGGTAACGAGAAAGTCCGGACTCTCCGTTGAGAACCGGTAGGGTAGCAGTACGGGCCATGGTTGCGCCCTCCACTGGTTCAGGCCCCCGACAGCGGCGAGCCCGGCAGGCAGTCTCTTGTTAAAGCCGACCACGCTGCGATGTTCCGCGTTGGATGTTCAACGCAGGTGCAGCATATATCAGACAGACCGAAAAAAGAAGAACAAAAAGTGATTACGTTTTCGTGATCGTATTCTCAACTATTTGTTATAGCTTCCATTTTTATGGAATATGCGTCATTCCGCCGCCGCCAGGGCCGATTGAAGCAGAGACAGGTCCTCCGGCAGACCCGTTTTCCAGCGTAGAATTTCTGCGGTCCGGGGATGTTCGAGAACCAGAAGGGAGGCGTGAAGCGCCTGCCGCCCCAGAGCGCTGAGGGCGGCCACGGCTCTCGGGCTTAGATGATTGGCCTTGGTCCTGAAATGCGGTCCGTAGACGCCGTCACCCATCAAGGGGTGGCCGGCATGGGCGAGATGCACCCGGATCTGGTGAGTGCGGCCGGTGGCGAGTTGGCAGGCGAGGAGAGCGGCCACCGGTTTTCCGTCCCGGCCATTGAAGGCCTGCCGGACCTCCCAGCGGGTGATCGCTTCCCGCCCGCCTGCGCGTACGGCCATCTTGTCGCGGGCGTAGGGGTGCCGGTCTATCGGAGCGTCGACGGTGCCGTGGGGGCGGTTCGGCAGTCCCCAGACCAAAGCCAGGTAACCGCGTCGCATCGCTCCCGTGCGTCCGTGATCCGCAAATTGCGCGCTCAGCGACTTGTGTGCGGCGTCATTCTTGGCGGCCACCATGAGGCCGGTGGTGTCCTTGTCGAGCCGATGCACGATGCCGGGCCGGCAGACACCGCCGATGCCGGACAGGCTCTCCCCGCAATGCGCAATGAGGGCGTTGACCAGCGTTCCGGCCTGGTGGCCCGCGGCGGGATGGACGACCAGCCCCTTGGGCTTGTTGATGACGATGAGATCGTCGTCCTCGTAAATGATATCCAGCGCGATGGCTTCTCCTTGCGGTTTGGCCGATATTGCCGGCGGCACGTGGATTGTGATCGTATCTCCCGGAGCGACATGATAAGCCGGGTCGTAAATATGGGCCGGGCCGGTCGTCCTCTCCGCGGCAGAAGCTTTTTTCAAAATACTGACGTGGCCCGCGAGAATCAGGGATTTCAGGCGTGATCGCGACAGATCGGGACTGTGAACGGCAAGGACGCGGTCAAGGCGCACCGTCTCCTCGTTACCGGTGACAACGATGTCCAGCCTCTGATCCGATGATGAGCCTTTGAGAGCCGAGCCTTGCATGACCGAGTCTTTAAACCCTGAACCGACACCGGAACAGGCCGCGCTGTTCGCGCGGGTGCGGCGGATGATGTTGGTTGCTGGGCTGACCACGGCCCTCGCCGTGGCGGCCGTCCTAGTCGCCATCGGCTATCGCTTTTTCCGCGTTGAGGGAAGCAGGTCGGCGGCCGACGTCACCGCGATCCTGCCGAAGGATGCCAGGATCATCGCCACCGCGGTCGCGGACGACCTGCTCGTGGTGACCCTCGATCTCGGCGGTTCCGTCCAGATCCGAACGTTCAACCTGCGCACGTTGCAGTTGGCCGGAACGCTGAGTTTCGCTCGCGAGCCCTGATGTCCGGAGATACCTTGCAGCGTATCGATTTCAAGGTTATTGCCTGTCCGGTACGCTCCCTTCGTCTAGCGGTTAGGACGCGGCCCTCTCAAGGCTGAAACAGGGGTTCGATTCCCCTAGGGAGCGCCAAGTAAAATCAACAACTTAGATGGATATGTAGTTTTCTTACCAGCGTGAGGGTAAGCAATAGGTAAGCAGCGGGGGCGCCGATTCTGGCCAAGATACCGAGGGCGGTGAAAGAGCTGCTTGGAGGCGCTGGCGGCTTTGATGCCCGGACTTAAGGGCTAAAAAATAATTTCCGATTCATGTTCAGAGAGTTGCCACTAAACTGGCCGCCGAGCACCGCTTTTTGATCCCAGGCGTTGTTGCCTTCTTAACAGGCGTGAGCCATATCTTTTCTTAATAAGACCCGCCACGCCTCGGACGGAGCTTCGGCCCCGAACTGCGCACCCTGGCGGGTTTCTCTTTTCAAGGGTTCCATACGGCCTTATCGGGTGGCTGTATGAAGTTTACCAAACCGTCCTTATCCATTGCAGATCAAATCGCCCTCCTTGAGCGCCGGGGAGTGGTTGTCCCCGATCACGCCAAAGCGGCTCATTATCTTCGCCATGTCAGTTATTATCGGCTTCGTGCCTACTGGCTGCCATTTGAGCAGCCAGCGGCGACGGATGGCGACCATCTATTCAATGCCGGGACATCCTTGAGCGATGCGATTGAGCTTTACGTATTTGATCGGCAGTTGCGCTTGCTGGTGATGGATGCAATCGAGCGGATTGAGGTCTCGCTACGGGGCGGCTGGGCTTACCATTTGGCCATGAAGTATCAGCCCCACGGCTATCTTGACCCGAACCTTTATGATCGTCCCGACCATTATGCCAAGGCGTATGCAAGTCTTTTGGAAGAAATCGAACGATCCACCGATACCTTCATGGTCCACTACAAACGGAAATACGATGATCCGGTTCAGCCGCCCGTATGGATGACGGCCGAAGTCATGTCCCTCGGCCAACTCTCGAAATGGCTTAGCAATCTGAAATTCCGGGCAGACCGCCAGGCAATCGCCAAGCCTTATGGGCTAGATGAAAAGGTCCTAGTGTCGATCGCCCACCATCTAACTTACATACGCAATATCTGCGCGCATCACGGCCGATTATGGAACAAGCAGTTCACGGTGACCATGACGGTGCCAAACGCGCCTGCTTCTCTGAAATTAGCAATGAACATCAGCGCCACACGGAAGGTGTACAATACGCTTGTCGTTCTTGGCTATCTCGTCGGGATTGTGGCCCCAGGATCGGAATGGCGCCGCCGCTTGGTGGAATTGATCGCCTCGTGTCCGCTGGCCGATCCGACCGCTATGGGCTTTCCTGAAAACTGGCAAACAATGCCAGCGTGGAAGCTGCCGACACCGTAATCTCTGGGATCAAGCTCTCTTTCGTCTCGGCTTATTTTTTCCCAGGTGAGTGCGCGGGAGCGAGAAGCGGCTCATCCATGGGCAAAGCGATGCTGATGAAGCGGTCCGCTATTTTTGCTTTACCCGCTTCCTCAACCTCACCCCAGCCCCGCCCCCATTCTCCACGATGAACTCGACGCCAGCCTTTTCGAGGGCGGTGACAATCTTTTTGCCCGTGTCTGCGCGGCCCCCGATAGAGCCATCCTGAGATTCCAGGCGGGCAGGTGACGCGCCAACGCTTCAGCGGAATCGAAGCCGTGCAGGTTCTCAAATAGCCGCATGCCGGCCCCGGCATCGGCCGGGATATCGACAATCCGGACCTGCTGACCGGCGGCAAGACGACGGCCGCGGCCATCCTCGGCAACCTTGTCGGCAAGACTGATTTCTCCCGACGACAGGAACATCACACGCCACTTGGCAGCGCGCCGGGCGGAGCCGTCTCGTGACGACCGGCTTTTGCCGGAGCCGTTGCCGAGCATGTAGGCGGCTTCGCCTGCATCCTTGGCCGCGAGCTGTGACAATTCATCAAGACATAGCAGCGTGTCGGAATGACCGAGCGCCACCCCTTCAAGGCCGTTGGCGGTGGCGCGCCAGGAGCGAACAAATCCAGTCACCTCGCCGCCGCCCTAAACGCTACCGGCAACAAGGAGCGCGGTGCTCTTGCCGGTGGATGAGGCTCCGCGGAAATGAGGGCCCCCGCCTTCCGCGGAACACGGGCCGATCAGCGGGCCGGCGAAGGCTGCCGAGAGCGCAACGACCAGACGGCTGTTGCCGATTGCGTAACGTGCAACATTGTCCTGCCAGTCCTGTAACGTGCCATTCTGGCGGAATGAATGCTCGTGAGCGGTTGCGCTTTGCAACAGCAGCATGTCGCGCTGATCAGCGCCGAAGCAATCATCGGGTAGGACGAACGAGTTGCCGTGCCATCCCACACGCTGGGTGGCGCGGGCCCGGTTCGGGGAGCGCACCTGGAGCAGGAATGAATTGAACTGAGTTCTCGCCTTGGCGCTTGGTGCTATGAACATGCCGCCGTCAAGCAAAGCTCGTCTCGCTTCCGATCCATCTCCGGCCAGCATGGCGCGTGGCAGCGCATACCGGTGCTCACGGCTGTCGTGATCCTTCCAATGAAGCAACAGGCCCCAACTGCCGCCTTCGCTATCACGGGTCTCCGCAAGAATGTCGAAGTGGCCGGCAATCTGTATCGGCGGCTTTTCTTCATCATCGGGGTTGAGCCACATCAGCCCCCGATCGGTGAACTTGTAGCCGTAGGGCAGTACCGTGGCGCCAGAATCCGGTCCCGCTTCATTAACCGGCGGCGTCCACACCGGCGTAGCGTCGACACGAGCCCTCAAGTCGCCCGCCGTGTGTCCTGCGTCGATCCAGTCGGAGACATCGCCCTTCTTCGGAACGCCATCGAAGTGAACGCCACGGACGCTGGCTGCTACGGAAAATGCAAGAGCAGCCTTCTTGTCAGCATGATTGCGTCCCTCGTCGTCATTGTCGGCGAGGATCACGACATTGCGCCAGGTGAGATATTGCTGGCAGCCGGCAGGCAGACCGTCACCACAACCGCCAAAGGTGAATGCGGGTGCTCGCCAGTCGACAAGCTCTCGAAGCTTGCTGCTGGATCGTTCACGACGAGGCCGCGGGTGCGCAACAACGCGTCGCCGCCGGCATAGCCGGCCCGAAGCAGAAGCACGATCTCGGCCGGCGGGAAGGAATTGAGGCGCGTCCGTGTTTCGGCAGTGGTGCGCGCCTCGTCTGCCGTCATGCCCGGCGTGTCGATCAGTCGCCCAACCTGTTCTGCCAAGGCTGCCGAGGCCTCTTCGTTTGTCGATTCCGATTCGTGAGCGAGCTGAGCATGACGTGCGCTGGAGATGCTGGCGCCGGATGAAGGGCAGCGGTGTGCTTGCTGTGAATGTCCTCGGAAACGTTAGGGCTTGTCTCGTTGAGAATACCGAGCCGGTGACGCGATCATCTCAAACGGTCATGTGGTGCGGGCGGTCGGAGTCGAACCGACACTCTGTCACCAGAACAGGATTTTGAATCCAGCGCGTCTACCAGTTCCGCCACGCCCGCATCTCGCCGCCGATTCTATTCCGGGCACTTGGCTCCTATTCGGCTCCTAGCACCCTTTCGGCGGCTTTTCCCCTCTACTCCGTCGTCCCCTTAACCTCTTGATAATGCGCTGTTTTCAACTTGCCGTGATGAACTGTGGAGAGGATAAGAAATCACTTTTTGAGTCGAGCGCGTCTACCAGTTCCGCCACAGGGTATTCGCCAATCATACGCCGAATGGGGCAGAGGTCGTGCGAAGCGGAACGGACTATAGCGGCCGATCCCTGTCGGTCAACCCGGCGTGCGAGCGTCCCGGGCGCCAACGGGACCATCGGTCCCGAAACACAAGTGTGACGGCTGCCGGCTCGACAGCGGCAAGGCTCGCAGGCTAGGACGCACGGTGTAAGTCCAAGCACTCAGCCGGAGCCAGCCGTGACCCTCGATGCCGTCGTTAAGTCCGCCTCCGGAGTCGGCGGCAGAAAAACCGCCTTCGTGGCGGCCCTGGCCGTGGCCTTCATCGCCGCGGCGACAATCGCAGGCGCATGGTTCTTTCAGCTCGTGCTGGAGATCCTGCCGTGCCCGCTCTGTCTGGAGCAACGCTATGCCTACTATTTTGCGTTCCCCTTCGGCCTGCTCGTGGCATTTGCCATCGCAAAGGGCGCGCCGCGTTGCCTCATCATCCCGCCTCTCGCTGTTCTCGTGCTGGCCGCGCTGGGCAACGCCGGGGTCGGCGCCTATCATGCCGGGGTGGAATGGGGCTTCTGGCCGGGGCCGACCGGGTGCAGCGGCGCGGTGCTCGATCTGGGCAAGGCAAGCCTGCTGGAGAATCTCGACAAGGTGAAGGTCGTGCGTTGTGACGAGGTGCAGTGGCGCTTCCTCGGCCTGTCGCTCGCCGGCTACAACGCGCTGATCTCGCTGCTGATGGCGGCAATCGCCGGGTGGGGGATCGCAGCTCTGGCAGGCAAGGTCAGGTAAATTCCGTATCGATCGATACTATCAGGCCGGCGGATGGCAAGCCCGATAGTGTCGGAGGTCGGTTGGCCGATCGACACTATCGGGCGAGCGGGATCAGTTCGGCGTGGCCGCCTTGGCGTTGCACTCGGCTCGGAATTTCTTGCGTTCTTTGCCGTGCAGGCCCTTGGCATCGGCCTCTTTCGAGCATTCGGCCGACGCTGCGGTGTGCGGCTTCTGGGCCTTGTGAGCCTTCTTGGCGGCGGGCGCCATCTTTGAAGCCGGCGCGGGTGTCGCGGGCGGGGTGGTTTGGGCAAATGCCGTTCCGCCAAGTAGCAGCGATGCCGCGACGACCGCGATGACGCGGGGAGACATGGTCATGGAAAATCCCTCAGGTTGATAACGGCTTCACCATCGCGTGGCAGGGCTGAACGGTGGCTGAACGGCATCGGGCCGATCCGCACGTGGCGCGGGCCACCGCCGATGATCGCGCCGAGGTCGCCGCACCTATCGGAGAGGGGGGGGGCGCTCTTTGTCGTCGCGCGGGGAGGCCGCGCCGGTCATTACTCCTGAATGCCGTAGCGATGGAGATCGTTGCCTTCAGCGTCGAGCCACTTCTTGGCTCGCTCGACATGGTTGCAGATGCGGGCCACCACCTTCCAGAATCGCGGTGAATGATTCATTTCGACGAGGTGGGCGACTTCATGCGCGGCGAGATAATCCAGCACGAACGGCGGCGCCAGGATAAGCCGCCATGAGAACGACAGCGATCCGGCGGACGTGCATGATCCCCAGCGGCTCGATTGGTCGCGGATCGAAATACGCTTGACCCTGACGCCAAGCGAATCGGCATGGCGCAGCGAGGCTTTCTGCAAGTCTCGCCGCGCTTCCCGTTTCAGGAAATCATGGACGCGCCGGTCGAGATATTCGAGTCCGCCGGCGACGCAAAGAATACGCTCGCCGCTGTCGCGCGTCTCGGTCCACACCGTACCGCGCTCGGCGGCGCGATGCACGATCCGGTGGGCGATGCCGCGCAGCGGAATGACCGCGCCGTGGTGGAAGGGAGCCGCCTTCGGCAGGCGCCCGAGCCGCGCCGCGATCCAGCCGCCGTGACGTTGCGCAAAGTCTTTCGCTTCCGCGAGCGTTCCCCGCGGCGGCATGGTCAGGATCGCTTCGCGGTCGCTCGGATGGATTCGCAAGGTGTAGCGGCGCGCGCGACGATGCCGGCGCAAGCGGACAGAATAAATCTGGGATCCATGCTTGATGAGAAGCCGGGATGGTTCGGCGGGACGTCGATAAAGGAGTGCGCGGGCCATATCTGCAAATCCGGAACGGGACGTATCGCCCGGATTCTGCCATATCCGGCGCCATTCAAACCGTTCGGCGCAAAAACAAATCATTTGCCCAATATACAGGGGTAATTTCTCATGATGAGCCTATATAAGGGGTGGCGGAACAAAATATTCTCGATTCATCCGCCTGAATTCGATCCCACAAACAATGAATATGATTTCATCCCTTGAAGGAAGAGCGAGACGATCATCGCGGCATTGCCGCAGGCCCGCGCCCCTGTCTGAATGACTTTCGAATCAAGGCGATCCGATCGTCGCCGTTCGCATCGCGCGCGGTTCATTCCGCGGGCTTCGCGCGCGATGCTTGCGCCGGAGGTCTGGCGTTCGACTGCATGAAGTCGTTGAGGCGAGGGACGATCTCCGATCTGAACCGCGAACCGTTAAACACGCCGTAGTGACCGACGCCTTTCTGTACGTAGTGGATTCGGCGGTCGTTCGGGATCGATGTGCATAACGCATGCGCTGCTTCGGTCTGGCCAAGACCGGAAATGTCGTCCTTCTCGCCTTCCACCGTCATCAGTGCGACGCGCGTGATCTTCGAAGGTTCGATCAGCCGGCCGCGATGGGTCATCTCGCCCTTCGGCAAAGCGTGCTTGACGAACACCAGATCGACCGTTTGCAGATAATACTCCGCGGTCAGGTCCATTACGGCGAGATACTCGTCATAGAAATCGCGGTGCTTGTCGACCAGGTCGCCGTCGCCTTTGACGAGATTCTTGAACAGACTCCTGTGCGCGTCCATGTGGCGATCGAAATTCATGCTGATGAAGCCGTTGAGCTGCAAGAAGCCGGGATAGACGTCGCGCATCACCCCAGGGTGCGGAAACGGCACCTTGGTGATGACGTTATTGCGGAACCAGTCGGTGCCCCTCTCGGCGGCGATATTGTTGACGGCGGTCGGATTCTTTCGGGTATCGATTGGCCCCCCCATCAACGTCATCGACAGCGGAACATACGGATCGCGCTCAGCCTCCATCGCCGACACGGCGGCCAGCACCGGGACCGACGGTTGGCAGACCGCGATGACGTGGACGTTTCCGCCGAGCACATGCAGCATCTCGATCAGGTAGTCGACGAAGTCATCGAGATCGAAGCGCCCTTCCGCCACTGGAACCATTCGGGCATCGAGCCAGTCGGTGATGTAGACGTCATGCGTCGGCATGAACGCTTCGACGGTTCCGCGCAGCAAGGTCGCGTAGTGACCCGACATCGGCGCCACCAGCAGCAGGCGCGGCTGCGGCACGCGCAGCGGGTGCGCGTGCATCCGATCGAAGTGGAGCAAACGACAAAAGGGCTTTTCCCACACCGAGCGGATTTCGATCGGCGTGCGCACGCCGTTGACTTCGGTTTCGTGAAGGCCCCATTCCGGTTTTCCATAACGGCGGGTGGTGCGCTCGAACAGCTCGCAACCCGCAGCGACGGATTTGCCCAACTCCGTATGCGCCCACGGATTGAGCGGGTTCTGGAACAGCATCCTGGTTGCATCGGTGATGGCGCGAGCCGGGTTGAGCGACGCCTGCGCCATTTCGTACATCCAGTACATCGGCGCCGTCATCGTCGGGCTGACTTCCGTCGGAATCTCCGGAGGCCGTCCAAATTCACCGATCGGCATTTAGCTTATCCTTTTTTGCATCGCAGCATAGTGGCCGCTGCGATACACAGCGTCAATCCATCGCCCGTGATTTCCGAAGTTCGCATACCCTTGCCGTAACCTTATGATGCGAACTTCTGAACCACCACAATAGCCTACATATAGTGGATCTTTCCCTTCGGAGAGCCTTATGTGGAAAAATCTCTTGTTGGCCTTTGAGGCCAGTACCCTGCTACACTAATCGAGAATGCCCGACATTGCCGCCTCCGATTTCCGCCATCCTCGCCGCCACGTCAGGCTGGATACGATTTTGCGGCTGCGCTGGCTTGCGGTGCTGGGCCAACTGGCGGCGATCTTCGTTGTCGCGCAAGGACTCCAGTTTCACCTGCCGATCATTCCCTGTGTGACGATCGTCGGGTTGTCGTCGCTGCTCAATCTCACTTTGCAGGTCAGCTTCAATCCGATGCAGCGGCTCGAGCCGCGCCATGCCGCAGCGCTGCTTGCGCTGAATATTGCTGAACTGGCCGCCCTGCTGTTTTTCACCGGCGGCTTGCAGAATCCGTTCTCGTACCTGTTTCTGGCGCCCGTACTGATCTCGGCCACTGCCTTGCCGACGCGAATGACCATGGCGCTCGGCGGCTTCGCGGTCGCCTGCGCGACGGTCCTCGGCTTCACGCATTTGCCATTGCCGTGGGATGCATCCAATCCTTTGGTGCTGCCGCCGATCTATCTCATAGGAGTCTGGTTATCGATCGTTCTCGCGATCGGTGTCACGAGTCTCTACACATTCCAGGTGACGGAGCAGGCGCGGAAACTGTCCGACGCCCTCGCGGCGACCGAACTGGTGCTGACCCGCGAACAGCATCTGACCCAGATCGACGGCCTCGCCGCCGCGGCCGCCCACGAACTCGGAACGCCGCTTTCGACCATCTTTCTGATTTCGCGCGAACTGGAAAAAGCTCTGCAGGAGAATGGCGCTCAGGATCCGCAGCGGCTCGCCGGCGATCTCGGGATCGTGCGGGAGCAGGCGCAGCGTTGCCGCGATATTCTCGCCAAGATCGCGCAACTGTCGTCATCCGGCGCGCCCTTCGACCGTATGCCGCTGTCGACCCTGATTGAGGAAACCGTTGCGCCGCATCGTGACTTCGGCATCGACATCAAGATCCGGATCGAGACCGCCGGTGACCGCGAACCGGTCGGCATACGCAATCCCGCGATCCTCTACGGGGTCGGCAACATTCTCGAGAACGCCGTCGACTTCGCCCGCGGCGCGGTGGAGGTGAATGCGTGGTGGAACAGAGACAGCGTCGAGATCGTTGTTGCGGACGACGGACCGGGCATTGCCCCCGACATTCTGAAGAAGATCGGCGAGCCTTACCTGTCGCGCCGTCGCAACGCAGGCGATGCACAGGGCGGACGCACGGGGCTGGGTCTCGGAATTTTTATTGCCCGAACCTTGCTGGAGCGAACCGGCGCCAAGGTATCCTTCAAAAACCGGACGTTTCCCGAGCATGGCGCGGTGGTCAGGATTGTGTGGCCGCGTGTCCGCTTCGAGACAGCGAAAACGATTGCGGAGACAATAGGCTAGTGGTCCGATTCTAACATTTGCATCCCGTTGCGGCAGGGTTTCCTGCAAATATTAGAATCAAAGGACCACTAGCAAATATGGGTTTCTAGTGGAGTTTTGGATTTGACATTCGCTTCTCGCGTTCGATGCAAACTGGGTAGCGAATGTCAAATCCACTCCACTAGATCACGTTCACGATCCTGGATCGAATCGATCCAGGATCGTGAACGTGATCGATTCCAATATTTTGAGACGCGGGACGCGGGCGGAAAACCGCTGCACACTTTTCCTCATCCCGCTCTAGGGATGCGGGTCAAGGCTTTTGACAACAATTGCTTGCGGTGCGGCGTTCAGCGGCCATATGATTTCTCACCCCCAACCAAGCGCGAGGTATCACCGTGAACGCCACCCCCGACGTTATCCCGCAAGCCGACCGCTCGCTGCTGATCGTTGAGGATGACAAACCGTTCCTGGAGCGCCTGTCGCGCGCCATGGAAACCCGCGGCTTCGATGTGACCTCATGCGATAGCGTCTCTGATGGCCTTGCGCATATCGGAAAGTCCGCGCCGGCTTTTGCCGTGGTCGACTTGCGGCTGGGCGACGGCAACGGCCTCGACGTTGTGTCGGCGCTCAAGCGCGAGCGTCCCGATGCGAGGGCGATCGTGCTGACCGGTTACGGCAACATCGCGACCGCTGTGACGGCGGTGAAGATGGGGGCGATCGATTATCTGTCCAAGCCTGCCGATGCCGATGACGTGGTCGCAGCGCTGCTTGCGAGCGGTGAGGAGAAATCCGCGTTGCCGCCGAATCCAATGTCGGCCGATCGCGTGCGCTGGGAACACATTCAGCGCATCTACGAGATGTGCAATCGCAACGTGTCGGAAACGGCCCGGCGGCTTAACATGCACCGCCGCACGCTGCAACGCATCCTGGCGAAACGCGCGCCGCGCTGAGGCTGAGTTGCCATCGTCCGTTCAGGGGCGGGAACGACAGCCGTTTAGCCTTAAGTCGGACGCAACGCTTTGGAACGTCGCGTGGCTACCGCTTCGTGCGAAGAACGCATCACCAAAAACATCTGATTCCGTCAGAAGCGCTAAAATTCCCCGTCGGCGTGGCCTTGCGGGTCGGCCAGGCGATTGAGGCGCTGCGCCGCCGCCATCCCGAAGCGCAGCATCATTGCCTTGCGTGTCGGGGA
>CAZOOO010000040.1:0-17466 GCA_964581435.1 uncultured Hyphomicrobiales bacterium
GCTTCTCGCGTTCGCTGCAAACTGGGTAGCGAATGTCAAATCCACTCCACTAGCGGCCGCCGGGATAGTTCGGGCTTTCGCGCGTAATGGTGACATCGTGGACGTGGCTTTCGCGCAAGCCCGCGCCGGTGATGCGGACGAAACGCGCCTTGTCATGAAACTCGGCGAGGTTGCGCGCGCCGACATATCCCATGGCCGCGCGCAGGCCGCCGGCGAGCTGGTGCATGACGTTGCCGACCGGTCCCTTATAGGGCACCTGCCCCTCGATGCCTTCGGGCACGAGCTTCAGCGTATCCTTGATGTCCTGCTGGAAATAGCGGTCGGCCGAGCCCCGCGACATCGCTCCGACCGAGCCCATGCCGCGATAGGCCTTGTAGGAGCGTCCCTGCCACAGATACACCTCGCCCGGCGTCTCGTCGGTGCCCGCAAGCAGCGAGCCGACCATGACGATGTCGGCGCCGGCGGCGAGCGCCTTGGCGAGATCGCCGGAATACTTGATGCCGCCGTCGGCGATCACGGGCACGTCGGCCTTCCGCGCCGCATCGACCGCATCCATGATGGCGGTGAGTTGCGGCACACCGACGCCGGCGACGATGCGGGTGGTGCAGATCGAACCCGGACCGATGCCGACCTTGATGGCGTCGGCCCCCGCATCGATCAACGCCTGCGCACCCTCCGCCGTGGCGATGTTGCCCGCGATGACCTGTACCGCATTCGACAGCCGCTTGATGCGGTTGACCGCTTCCAGTACGCGGCTGGAGTGGCCGTGCGCGGTGTCCACGACGATCAGATCGACGCCGGCGTCGATCAGCCGTTCGGTGCGCTCAAAGCCGCCTTCACCCACCGTGGTCGCCGCAGCGACACGCAGCCGCCCCTGCGAGTCCTTGCTGGCCAGCGGATGCGCCACCGCCTTTTCCATGTCCTTGACGGTGATGAGGCCGACGCAGCGATACTGGTCATCGACGACCAGCAGTTTCTCGATGCGATGCTTGTGCAGCATCCTCTTGGCTTCTTCCTGGCTGACGCCCTCACGCACCGTCACCAGGTTCTCGTGCGTCATCAGTTCGGAAACTTTCTGCCGCGGATCCGTGGCGAAGCGGACGTCACGGTTGGTGAGAATGCCGACGAGCTTGCCCGGAGAGGCCCCGCTGCCGCCGGTCACCACCGGAATGCCGGAAAAGCCGTGATCGCTCATCAGGGCCAGCGCGTCGGACAGCATCGCGTCCGGGCCGATTGTCAGCGGATTGACCACCATGCCGGACTCGAACTTCTTCACCTGCCGCACTTGCGCGGCCTGACCCTCCGCATCGAAATTGCGATGGATGACGCCCAGGCCGCCGGCCTGCGCCATCGCGATCGCCATGCGCGCTTCGGTAACGGTATCCATGGCTGAGGCCATGATCGGGATGTTGAGCGGAATGGCGCGGGTCACGCGGGAACTGACATCGGCCTCGGAGGGCAGGATGTCGGACGCACCTGGTTTGAGCAGAACGTCGTCAAACGTGAAGGCTTCTTTGATATCCCGAAATCCGTTTCCAAGCGCCATCGCCAACTCCATTGGGCGGCGCGGTCGCCGCGGAACCCATCAGGATGGAATGGCCGACCGGCGACGCCCCGGCGTCGCCGTCGAATGAAGTTCCATCGAAGGGATTGGCGGTGGTCGATAGCACGGCAGTCCCGAGAATCAAAGCGTTTGACTGCCGTGCGGGAGCTTTTCCAGCCTGTTCAGCGTGGATAGTTCGGAGGCGGCCCATGCTCCCGGATCGCATCGACCACCTCCCGGTGCCGGCGATCCTCCCGCTTCATGTAGACGGCGATCACGGCATGTGCTGACGGCACCAGGAACAGGATCGGGAAGATCAGCCCGAAAATCACGCAAAACACGATCACGACCACGTTCAGGATGGCCGAAAATGGCTGACCGTTGAACAGCAGTCCGAGCGGCGGCAGCAAGGCGGCGAGCACATAAATCATCGTTGGCCCTCCCAAAACACACCAAGGATTTAGGGAGGCTTTGCCGCTCCGCAATAGCGCTCCGGCCCGAATTGGTGCTACAGCCCGCCTCCCCATCCGCTTGTCTGCGCGAGCCCGCATGAACAAGGAACGCCTGATCCCGCTTATCGTCGCCGCCGCACTTTTCATGGAGAACATGGACTCCACGGTGATCGCGACATCGCTGCCGGCGATCGCCGCCGACATCGGCACCAGCCCGCTGACGCTGAAGCTCGCGATCACGTCCTATCTGCTATCGCTGGCGGTATTCATTCCCGCAAGCGGCTGGACCGCGGACCGGTTCGGGGCGCGCTCCGTCTTCAGCGCGGCCATCATCGTATTCATGACCGGCTCGATCGGCTGCGCGCTATCGTCGTCGGTGACGGATTTCGTGATCGCGCGGACCCTGCAAGGACTGGGCGGCGCGATGATGACACCGGTCGGCCGGCTGGTACTGCTGCGCTCGATCGACAAGAGCGCGCTGGTCAACGCCATGGCATGGGTGACAATACCCGCTTTGATCGGACCGGTGATCGGACCGCCGCTCGGCGGGTTCATCACCACCTATTTCTCATGGCACTGGATCTTCCTGATCAACATTCCGGTCGGCCTGGCCGGCATCTTCATGGCGCAGCGCTACATCGACCCGATCCGCAGCGACAATCCCGAACGCTTCGACCTTTACGGCATGGCGCTGGCCGGCGCGGGGGTCGGCGGCATCGCCTTCGGCCTCTCCGTCGCCGGTCTCAACCTGCTGCCATGGACCGTCGTGATTGCGCTGATAGGGACCGGGTCGGTCTCGATGGCGGCCTATATGATTCATGCCCGGCGCATCGACTCGCCGGTGCTGGACCTCACGCTGCTGCGCCTGCCGACATTCCGCGCCAGCATCCATGGCGGATTTCTGTTCCGCGTCGGCGTCGGCGCGCTGCCGTTCCTGCTGCCGCTTCTGATGCAGGTCGGCTTCGGCCTGTCGCCGTTCGGCTCCGGGATCGTGACATTCTCATCGGCCGTCGGCGCCATCGGCATGAAGACGCTCGCCGCCCGTATCATCCGCGCCTTCGGCTTCCGCAACATCATGACCGTCAATGCTGTCGTGAGTTCGGTCTTCCTCGCCGCCTGCGCGCTGTTCACCGTCACGACGCCGCTGCTGCTGATCATGATCATTCTTGTCGTCGGCGGCTTCTTTCGCTCGCTGCAATTCACGGCGATCAACGCCCTCACCTACGCCGACGTCGAGCCCGAGCGGATGAGCCGCGCGACCACGCTCGCCAGCGTCAACCAGCAACTGGCAATTTCGGCGGGGGTCGCACTCGGCGCCTTCTCGGTGGAGACCACGATGCTGTTCCGTCACAGCACGGAATTGACAGCCGCCGATTTCGGTCCCGGATTTCTCGTGGTCTCGGTGCTTTCAGCGATATCCACCTTTTATTTCGCGCGGATGCCCGCCGATGCCGGCCATCAGGTTTCCGGCCGGCGCATGGTGGTCATTTCCGATCCTACCCGCGAATCCGAGGCCGAGGAGGAGACCTCCCGCGAGACCGCCACCGCGCGGGACCAGAAACTGAGTTGAAGCCTGCGAGGCGATCAGTCAGCTTTCATGCCGGCGTTCGCCCGCGAAAACCCGTCGCCATGACATAGCGTTCCGATGAATCCTGCCGGCTCGCGGCAGGCTTCACATGCCGGACCGTCTGGAAATCACGCTTGAGCTGCGCCAGCAGACCGGCGTCCGCCCCGCTCTGGAAGACTTTTGCGATAAACGTCCCCCCGGGACACAGCACGTCGGCCGCGAATGCCGCCGCGCTCTCGACCAGGCCCACGATCCGGAGCTGGTCCGTCTTGCGATGGCCGGTGGTGTTGGCTGCCATATCGGACAGCACGACATCCGCGGCCCCATCCATCATCGCCAGCAGCTTGTCGGGAGCGCTGTTGTCAAGAAAATCGAACCGGACAAACGTCACGCCGACGATCTCCGGCATCTCCAGCAGATCAATGGCGATCACCCTGCCTTTGCCATCGGCTGCGCCGACGCGCCTTGCAGCGACCTGGCTCCAGCCGCCGGGTGCGGCACCGAGATCGACAACCGTCATGCCAGGCCTGAGGAAGCGATGCTTGTCGTCCATTTCGATCAGCTTGAAGGCCGCTCGGGAGCGCCAGCCTTCGCGTTTCGCCTGCGCCACATAGGGATCGTTGAGCTGCCGCTCCAGCCAGAGCTTGGACGACAGCTTCCGCTTGCCGCCGGTCTTGACGGTCACGCGCAGCCGGCCGGTGGTATCTTTCGCCATATCTAGCCGTCATGCCCGGACTAAGGTATCGGCCGAAGCCGACACTTGCCGACCGTGGAGATTGACGCCGTCCTACGCGGTCTGGATATGATCGGCAACCCCGGCCACGCCGCCCGCCGACACCATGGCGCGGCAGACGGCTGGAACGTGCGGTCCAACTGATCCGGTCGCTTCCTTGTAAAATCGATAAAACTCCCATAGTTATGGTCTCATGCAGCGCCGGCCGTACCTTCGCACCCTCCGCCTCGCAAGAACGCTCATGTTCCTGGCCGTGGGCGCGTTGTTGCTTCAGACCGTGATGATGCCGATTTCCCAGGCTTCGGCTACCTCCGGCGTACCGCTCGAACCTGCCGTCGCCCTGAACGGTTCCATGCACTATCACGGCCACCTCGTAGGTCATGTGCACATCCACAATGGTGATGTCGCCGAGGGCCATGTTCACGGCCCGGCCGATCACGACCGCGATCTCGCGCCTTCGTTCTGCATGGTGTTCTGCGTGTCCGTTACCATTCCGACCGCGCCCGTTTTGACTTGTCAGTTCAGATTGGTCGGCCTTGTCCGACTACCTCCATCGGAGCGCGCGGACGGCATCGATCCGGGCTCTCTGATCCGCCCGCCAAGTACCCTCAGCATCGCATGATCACGGCGGCCTTTCGGCCGCCGCAAAATCCGCGTGCCTGAAGGGTTTTCAATGTTCCTAATTCAACGCTGCCCGCGTGGGCAATTCGCAAGGCTTGGCGCCATTGGATTCGGCTGTCTGTCAGCCTTGGTGCTCAGTCTTTCCGTTTCACTCGCCCATGAAGGGCACGATCATGGCGACGATCGGAAACCGGCCGCCGTCTCGTCCGCCTTTCCGCGGGTGACGGCGCGATCCGATCTCTACGAGATCGTCGGCATCCTGAAGAACGGCGAGCTTTCCGTCTTTATCGATGATGCCGTGTCCAACCAACCGGTCACGGATGTCAATTTGCAGGTCACGATCGGCGATGCGGAAGCCATCGAGGCCAAGCGCGGTCCGAACAGGTATACCGTAGCCTTCTCCGATGCCGACCGAACTGGATCGGTGGACGTCATCTTCTCGGTCAGCGGCGGAAAGGGTGACGATCTGCTGGTCGATTCCCTTACGCTCTCCCAGCCGATCGCACCGGACACGCGACACAATTCGACACGGTTTTCCCTGATGTGGACCGTAGCAGTCCTTGTTCTCGCGGGAATCATCCTCGGCCTGCTGTTCGGTCATCTGAAACGTCGAGGACGGCGCGGCGCGTCCTACATCGCCGGGCTGACATCCGGTACTTGCGTATTTCTGGCGGCCGCCGCGTCCGCCGGATGGCAGAACGCAGGAATGTCGTCCAGCACGCCACAGCCGCAAGCCCAAAACGACGCCCCGCGGCGGCTGCCGGACGGCACCGCGTTCGCCGCCAAGCCGACGCAGCGCCTGCTGGATATCCGCACGGCCGCCGTCGAGCCCCGAAGCTCACGGCCGGCATTCAACCTGATCGGCCGCATTATCGGCGATCCGAACCACAGCAGCATCGTTCAAAGCATCTACGGCGGACGCATCGTCCCCAGCGACGGAGCGTTGCCCCGGATCGGGCAGAAGGTCACCAAGGGAGAAACGCTTCTCCGGATCGAACCTTATCTGCCCGTGGCGGACCGCACCACGATTTCCGAGAAGATGGGAGAAATCGAACAGCTCATCGCGGTCGCCGAAACCAAGATCAATCGCCTGCGGCCATTGGCTCAACGCGGCGCGGCGCCGATCGGGCAATTGAACGATCTTGAGAGCGAACTGGCGGGATTGCGGGCGCGACGAGAGACCATGCGCAACTCCCGCCGTGACTACGAGCTTTTGCGGGCATCGACCGACGGCGTCATCACGGCGGCGAGGGCCGTGCCCGGCCAGGTGGTCCAACCGCAAGACATCTTGTTCGAAATCGCGGATCCCGAACATCTCTGGGTCGAAGCATTGGCTTACGACGGGGTTGATCCAGCCGGTCCGATCAAGGCGACCGCGACGGATTCGGCCGGATCGGCGTTTTCCCTGTCCTATCTTGGAACCAGCCGCGCCCTGAGGCAGCACGCGTCGGTGGTTCATTTCTCCATCCCGGATCCTCCGTCGGGCCTTCGCATCGGCCAACCCGTCACTGTGCTCGTCCAGGGCGGCAGGGAGAAGCAGGGTTTGATCTTTCCGCACGAAGCCGTAGTGAAGAGCAACAACGGCGAGAACGTCGTCTGGGTGCATGTCGCCCCTGAACGTTTCGAGCCGAGACCTGTCCGGATCGAACCGCTCGACGCCAAAAACATAATCGTTGCGGCTGGCATCAATGCTTCCGATCGGGTCGTCGTGCGCGGCGCCGACCTCATCAACCAGATTCGCTAGGAGCCATCATGTTCAAGCTCATCGTGCAGACGAGTTTGCGCAATCGCCTGTTCGTGCTGGCAGCAGCGGCAGTCTTGATCGCTTATGGATTGTTCGTGCTTCCGCGCGTCCCGATCGACGTCTTTCCGGACATCAACCGACCGACGGTCAATATCCTGACCGAGGCGGAGGGGCTTGCCCCACAGGAAGTCGAGCAGCTCGTCACGTTTCCGATCGAAACCTCGATGAACGGAATGCCCGGCGTCATCCGCGTCCGTTCAGTCTCCGGCGTCGGACTTTCAGTGGTTTACGTCGAATTCGATTGGGGCGTCGACGTCTACCGGGCGCGCCAGTTCGTTTCCGAACGCCTCGCGCTGATCCGCGAGCAATTGCCTTCATCCGTGAATCCACGAATGGGTCCGGTCACCTCGATCATGGGCGAGGTCATGCTGATTGCGCTCACCACGGACGGCAAAGCATCGGCGATGGACGTACGCGAGATCGCCGATTTCGTGGTCAGGCCGCGGCTGCTCGCCATTCCCGGCGTCGCCCAGGTCATCCCCATCGGCGGCGAGGTTCGGCAATACCGGGTGACGCCGAACATCGCCACGATGCAGGCGCTGGGCGTCACGCATGAACAGATCGAGCGAGCCGTTACACGGTTCGGCACCAACACCGGCGGCGGATTCGTCGATCAGCACGGCCGGGAGTTCCTGATCCGGAACGTAGGACTGACAAGGAAGATCGAGGACCTCGGCAACACCGTTGTTGCGGGGCTCGATCATCAGCCCGTTCTGCTGAAGCAGGTGGCGCGGGTCGATTTCGCGCCGCGCGTCAAGCGAGGCGACGCCGGCCATAACGGCAAGCCGGCGGTCATTGTCAGCGTCCAGAAGCAACCCGCGGCCGATACCGTGGCTTTGACCCGCAAGATCGAAGCCGCGCTGCAAGATTTGCAGCGCACGATGTCCGAGGGGATCACGGTCACGAACATCCAGTTTCGGCAGGCCACGTTCATCGAGACCTCGATCCGCAATGTCGAGCGGGTCCTGGTCGAGGCCTCGATCGTCGTCGCCGTGATCCTTTTCGTTTTCCTCGTCAACGTGCGCGCGACGTTCGTATCGTTGACCGCCATCCCGATATCGATCCTGGTGACCGTTCTGGTTTTCAGCGGCTTCGGACTCACCATCAACACGATGACGCTGGGCGGCCTTGCGATTGCGATCGGTGAACTGGTCGATGACGCCGTCGTCGACGTCGAGAATATTTTACGGCGGCTTCGAGAGAACCGCGCGCGGCCCAATCGCCTGCCTGTTCTCGAAGTGATCGCGCAAGCGAGCCAGGAGGTCCGCTCGGGCATCGTCTACGCAACGATGATCACCGTGCTTGTTTTCGTGCCGTTGTTCGCGCTTCCCGGAATCGAGGGGCGGCTGTTCACCCCGCTCGGCATCGCCTACATCGTTTCCGTATTGGCGTCATTGCTGACGTCGGTGACCGTTACACCCGTCCTCTCCTACTATTTTCTTTCCGGAGAAGGGCGCTCCAGCGAACGCGAGAGCGTCGTCGTGCGAACGCTGAAGCAAGGCAATCGGCGGCTTCTCGCCTGGGCATTCGATCGCTGGAAACTCGTGCTCGGCACGGTCGGCATTGCGGTTCTGGCCGCAGGATATGCCGCGGTCATGTTGCCGCGCAGTTTTCTCCCGCCCTTCAACGAAGGCACGTTGATGCTCTCGCTTCAGTACAATCCGGGCATTTCGCTGGCAGAGTCGAATCGTCTCGGCCTTTTGGCCGAACAGCTCCTCGCACGCGTTCCGGAGGTGAAATCGGTCGGGCGCCGCACGGGGCGCGCCGAACTCGACGAACATGCGGAAGGTGTGCATTACAGCGAGATCGACGTCGATCTGACTCCCTCGACACGGCACAAGGCCGATATCTACGCCAACATTCGAGACGAACTGTCGGCCTTGCCCGCCTCCGTCGCGATCGGACAGCCGATCAGCCATCGGCTCGACCATTTGCAGTCAGGCATAAGGGCGCAGATCGTCCTGAAGATCTATGGCCAGGATCTCGATACGCTGCGCCAGTTGGCGGAGACGACGCGCCAGCGATTGTCGACGATCTCCGGGCTGGTCGATCTCCAGGTCGAAAAACAGGTTCTCATTCCGCAGGTGCGGATCCAGGTCGATCATGAGCGCGCCGCGCTCCACGGTCTCACCCCCGCCGCGATTACCCAGGCGCTGGATGCCCTGTCGAACGGCCGCAAGGTTTCGCAGATCGTGGACGGCAATCGGCGTTTCGACGTCGTCATGCGCCTGTCCGATCAGGACAGGTCAACCAGCGGTCTCCGGGATCTCCTGATTCCGACCTCGTCCGGATTCGTTCCGTTGAAGGAGCTCGCGGAGGTCGTCGAAACCGACGGGCCGAACCAGATCCAACGGGAAGGTACTCAACGCCGAATCGTTGTTTACGGAAACGGCGACGGACGCCGCGACATGACCGAGATCGCGTCCGATATCCGGCGTGCCCTGGCCGGGATCAGCTTTCCGCAGGGCTATACGACCAGCCTCGAGGGAGCATTCCAGGCGCAGGAGGAAGCGGCGTTCCGGATCGGCATCCTGTCACTGGTTTCGCTGTCGATGATTTTCCTCATCCTCTATGGCCGATATCGATCCGTCGTGCTGACATCCATCATCATGGGCGGCATCCCGTTGGCATTGATCGGCAGCGTGATCGCTTTGACCGTCGCGGGAGAGCCCTTGTCGGTCGCCTCCATGGTCGGCTTCATCACACTTGCGGGCATCTCGACCCGCAACGGCATCCTGAAGATATCGCACTACGTCAATCTTGCTCTGCATGAGGGTGAACGCTTCGGCCGGCGCCTGATCGTGCGCGGCAGCCTGGAACGATTGAGTCCTGTTCTCATGACGGCGCTTTGCGCGGGCCTCGCTTTGACGCCGTTGCTGCTCGGCGCCGGCGAGCCGGGCCGGGAAATCCTCCATCCCGTTGCCGTCACGATCTTCGGCGGCCTGCTGAGCGCTACGGCGCTCGATACCGTCGTGACGCCGGTCCTGTTCTTGTTGTTCGGGCGGAAGCCTTTAAACCGCCTTCTGAGCGAATCCGCCGCAACGTCCAGACTAGCGGAAGCTTTCTGAATCGACTCTCAGACCCTAAGGAGAAATGCAATGCTCAAGTATGTTGTTCCGGCCATGATCGTCGCCGTCACAGCCCCATTCGATCCGGCCACAGCCCACCAGACGAAGAACGGCGTCAACGGCGGCCCCATCATCATTTCGCAGGGGCATCCGATCGAGTTCGTTCACAAGGGACAGGAGATGATCTTCTATATCGGTGATCATGACGGATCGCCGCTATCAACCAAAGACATGACGGGCCGCGCAACGATCCAGCAAGGCGGCAAGACGGTCACGGTCCAACTCAAGCCAGGCACCCCCAACGTGATGGTCGGCAAGGCCGAAGCCGAGCTGGCGCCGCAGGCCCGTGTCGTATTCTCCGGCAGCCTGCACGGTCATTCCCTGACCGCCAGATACACAGTCGAATAATCACCATTCGATGCAAGGGACCGTCGTCGAAGCCTACGTCCGCAGGACGTTCCCGACATCCACCCCGGCACCGCCGAAACCCTTCGGCGCAGGATCGAGCGCCTGACCGCCGCGCTTGCACAGTCCGACGATGCGCCCGAGGCAGCCGAGGCCACCCGTGAAGTCATCTGCGCGAAGAAGCGCTTCGCGCTTTTGCCCGGCAATGACGGAAGACCATTGCTTGCGCATCAGCTCAGTTGAATTGCGCCGTCCTCGCGCATCATTTCGACCAGCATGCCCTCACGCAGACCACGATCCGCCACCCGCAGACGCGGCAAGGGAAATGCCCGCCGAATGGCGTCCAGGATGGCGCAGCCTGCCAGAACCAGATCGGCGCGCTCGATCCCGATACAGCCGTTCGCCACCCGTTTTTCATAATCCATGCCGCACAGTCGCGCGATGACCTGCGTCACCTCGATATCGTTCATCCAGATGCCGTCAACCTTGCGACGGTCGTAGCGCGCAAGGCCGAGATGGAGACCGCCAAGCGTCGTCACCGTGCCCGAGGTGCCGAGAAGGTGCATTCCGTAGAGATCGCGACCATGGGCGGCCGCGAACGCTGCAATATGGCCGGCGACCTCCTGCACCATGGAGCCATAAGATTCCGGCGTTATGTCGTGCCCGCCAAAACGCTCGGCCAGCGTTACGACGCCAACCGGAACCGATATCCAGGCCAGGGTGCGCAGGTCGCCCTCGCGACGGCGTTCTATCCGAACGAGTTCCGTCGAGCCGCCGCCAATGTCGAACAGGATCGCACCGCTCGCTTTCGGATGAACCAGCGGGGAGCAGCCGATCACCGCAAGTGCGGCCTCCGTCTCCCGATCGATCACCTCCAGATGGATGCCCGTGGCGGCGGCCACGCGGCTGCGAAAATTCTCGGCGTTCGACGCCGCCCTGCACGCCTCGGTCGCGATCAGCCGCAAGCGGCCCGCTTTCCTGACGCGGATCTTGTCGCGGCATATGGCGAGCGCCGCGATAGTCCGCTCGATCGCCGCCTCGCTGATACGCCCGGTCGATGAAATGCCTTCGCCCAGCCGGACAATTCGCGAAAATGAATCGATCACGCGAAAGCTGCCGCTTGCCGGAGAGGCGATCAGCAGCCGGCAGTTGTTGGTGCCGAGATCCAGCGCGGCATAAACGCCGGTATCGGCACCCTGCGAAGGACGGATAGCGCTCGCCGCGGTCATAGCGGCTTCCAATTCCCGAAAACTGTCGCTCGACCCGGTATCAACGCAACGCTGGATATCATCATCCATGAATCCGTCTTTCCGCGACCAATCGAGATGAGACAATGTTTTTGAGGAGAAGTTTAGCAGCGCAGACCGCCAGCGCAACCGCCCCATGTCTCATAGGTTATGGTCTTTTGGATGGTCCGGGCTGTTTGGCCGGAAAGCAGACTGGAAAACATCAAAAGTCGAATGCAGCTCTACGACTCCCTACGCTCTATTGCGTCGCAAAATCGGTTTCACAAGCCGGCCGCGAGACCCCGGTATGAACCGAATTCATACAACCAGAGATATATATTCGACGGCCGCACCGCTCCAATCGGAGATTTGGCGCGCGCTCGCAATCCTCCCTCACATGGAGTAACACGCGCTGCAAATGATGTCCGCGCAGCCGATGACCCGCCATTGACCTCCATTCGTATCTACGTTGACGCCGATGCGTGTCCGGTGAAGGACGAAATCTATCGCGTCGCTGCCCGCCACGGCGTAGCCGTCAGCGTGGTCGCGGGCGGATATATCCGCGTGCCGGACGATCCCCTGATCGAGCGCATCGCGGCCGGTCCGGGCATGGATGCCGCCGATGACTGGATCGCGGAACGGGCCGGCAAGAATGATATCGTCATCACGGCGGACATTCCGCTGGCGAGCCGCTGCGTCAAGGCGGGCGCCAGCGTGATCGCGCCGAACGGCAAGCCGTTCACGGAGCAGTCGATGGGGATGACGCTCGCTGTCCGCAACCTGATGACCGACCTGCGCGCCAGCGGCGAAGTGACGGGCGGCCCGCGCTCGTTCCAGCCCCGAGACCGTTCCGCATTCCTGTCGGCGCTGGACCAGGCCATCCGCCGTATTCAGCGCACTTGCGCTGCACAGCAGGACTAAAGACGATGGCGCCGCCGCTGATTCAGTTGAAGGATATCGCGCTGACGTTCGGCGGCACGCCGCTTTTGTCCGGCGTCGAACTCACGGTATCTGAATCCGAGCGGCTCTGCCTGATCGGCCGCAACGGCTCCGGCAAATCAACGCTCCTGAAGATCGCGGCCGGCCTCGTGGCGCCCGACAGCGGCAGCCGCTTCGTGCAGCCCGGCGCCACCGTGCGCTATTTGCCGCAGGAGCCCGATTTCACCGGCTTTGAAACCACGCTCGCCTATGTCGAGGCCGGGCTGGGTCCCGGCGACGACCCCTATCAGGCACGCTATCTGGTCGAACAGCTCGGCCTCACCGGCGAAGAAGATCCCGTGCACCTTTCCGGCGGCGAGAGCCGGCGCGCGGCGCTGGCGCGGGTGCTGGCGCCCTCGCCCGACATCCTGCTGCTGGACGAACCGACCAACCATCTCGATCTCACCACCATCGAATGGCTGGAAGGTGAACTCGGCGCGCGGCGCGGCGCGCTGGTGCTCATCAGCCATGACCGGCGCTTCCTGTCCAATCTCTCACGCAGCACCGCGTGGCTCGATCGCGGCAAGATCCGGCAGATCGACCGGGGTTTCGCGAAGTTCGAGGAATGGCGCGACGAGGTGCTGGCGGAAGAGGAGCGCGATCAGCACAAGCTCGACCGCAAGATCGTCGCCGAGGAACACTGGCTGCGTTACGGCGTCTCCGGCCGGCGCAAGCGCAACGTCAAGCGACTCGCCGGTCTTCATGAACTGCGCCAGCAGCGCCGCGACTATCGCGGCACGGCGGGCAGCGCGACCCTCGCCGCTGCGGAGGCCGATAAATCCGGCAAGCTCGTCATCGAGGCTAAAGGCATCAGCAAGCGCTACGGCGAGCGGACCATCGTCGACAGCTTCTCGATCCGTATCCAGCGCGGCGACCGCATCGGCATCGTCGGCCCCAACGGCGCGGGCAAGACCACGCTGATCAACATGCTCACGGGAGCCGATGCGCCCGACAGCGGCACGGTCCGGCTCGGCGCCAACATCGAGATGGCGACACTCGACCAGCACCGCGAAAGCCTCGATCCGAAATCGACGCTGATGGAAGCGCTGACCGGCGGGCGCGGCGATCACGTCATGGTGGGCGGCACGCCGAAGCATGTCGTCAGCTACATGAAGGATTTTCTGTTCGCCCAAGAGCAGATGCGCACGCCCCTCGAAGTATTGTCCGGCGGCGAGCGCGGCCGGCTGATGCTGGCGCGCGCGCTGGCCAAGCCCTCCAACCTGCTGGTGCTGGACGAGCCGACCAACGACCTCGACCTGGAAACGCTCGACGTGCTGGAAGACATGCTCGGCGACTATGAGGGCACCGTCATCCTTATCAGCCACGACCGCGACTTTCTCGACCGCGTCGTAACCTCCGTCATCGTTCCCGAAGGCAATGGCCGCTGGATCGAATATGCCGGCGGCTACACCGACATGCTGGCGCAGCGCGGCGCCGACCTCAAGCGCGAGACGGCGAAATCCGCACCCGCATCTGAAGCAGAACGTTCCGCGAAGCCCGCAGCCGCCTCCGGCAAGCGGCGGCTTAGTTTCAAGGAAAAACACGCGCTGGAGACGCTGCCGCAATCAATCGAAAAGCTCCACGCTGAGATTACCAAGCAACAGCGACGCCTGGACGATCCCGACCTCTACGCGAAAGACCGCCTGGCCTTCGACAAGATCTCGCTTGCGTTGACCAAGGCGCAGGAGGAATTGCAGCAGGCCGAGGATCGCTGGTTGGAGCTGGAAATGCTGCGGGAGGAGATCGAGCAAGCCTGAGAACTATAGCGTTTTCGAGCGAAGTGGAATCCGGTTCGCGTGAAGAAAACGCGTCAAAACATAAAGATGGAGTCTTTCACCGTTTCCATGAAGCGGAAAGACTCCAGTCCGCTTTGGACCGCTTGATTGTCACCTATCACTTCTCAATAGTGGATCGCTGATGTTTGCGAGAAAAGTGACAGTCTGATGATAATAAGCCTGAACGGATGGCCCGGCGTCGGGAAGCTTACAGTAGGACTGGAGCTTGCCGACATTCTGGAAGGCAGGCTGCTGGATAGCCACACATTATTCAATGTGGCAATTACCCTGACCGATTACCGGAGTTCAGAATACTATGACGTAGCTCGCAGGGTCCGCAACATAGCTTTTGAATACGTCTTGCGATTGGCTCCCTCTGTCCCCGTCATCTTGACAAACGTCATCGCGACAGGGGGGCCGAGCGGCTTCGCAGAGGAGCATTGGAAAGCGGTTTGCCGCCTTGCCCGCGATCGGAAATGCCATCTTTACTCGGCCACCCTTGATTGCGCGCCTGACGAGCAAGTCCGCCGGATGACTTTGCCATCACGACGGGCGCACAAGAAGTTACAGAATCTCGAAATAATGCCTGAACTCCGACGAACGCGAACCCTCTTCGACGACGGCGCAGACTATCGAAACACATTTGATAATAGCGGTAGCGATCCGCACGCGACAGCGGTGGAGATTGCATCGTGGGTCCGCGCTACTTTGCCCTTGTGAGCAGCATCTTCTCTTTGCCGCCAGGATAGGGCAAGAGCCTGCTCCGCTTGGGATTGAATGATGAATGCAAAACAGATCAGGCTGAAGACAGTTAGCGGCCCGTTCTTCCGGTCTGTTTTGGCTGATCGAATAGACGATGTGCTGGCACCACCAAGACCCGAGAGTGCGGGCCGCTATCACCGTCCAGGGCAAGCAACACTCTATATGAGTCCGAAGCTGGAATGGGCGATGATCGCGGTGTCAGGCTACATCCGTGAAGATGGCCGCCCCCCGTGTCGCAGTGCCATTGATGATAAGCGAAGCCCATGTGTTCGATCAGCACGACGAGGAAGCCTGTCGCATTCTCGGCATCGACCGCGACCTTTCAAACGCACGATGGCGGCCAGCCTTCGAAGCCGGGCTGGAAGCACCGTCGTGGCGCAATGCGGACGCAGTGCGGGCCGCTGGCGCGGATGGCATCATTGACCGCTCACGCATGATTCCAGGTGGATGGCACGTCAATCTGTTCCGCTGGAACGAATTTGGCGGTCCATCAGTCGAGGTTGTGGGTGACCCCGTTGCGATCCAGCTTTCGACCGATGGTCCAAAATGGAGTTTGTAGCTGGTCGATATACGTAGCTTGGGGGCTATCGGCCCGCATTCCATCACAGCTGACGCCGCAGCCATTTCAGCGCGCCGCGCCCAGCCGCCGCGCCGGTCGCGAACGAGGCCTGCAACAGATAGCCGCCGGTCGGCGCTTCCCAATCCAGCATTTCCCCGGCGGCGAACACGCCCGGCAACCTGCGGATCATGTAGTCGCCGCCAATCTCGCTGAAGGCAACCCCGCCGGCGGTGGAGATCGCGCGCGCGAGCGGCGCCACGCCGGTCAGCGTGATCGGAACGGCGCCGATCAATGCGGCAAGCGATGCCGGCTGCGTCGATCCCGGATGCCGGCCCGTCGCCGCTTCCCGCAAGAGTCCGATCGCGACCGGCGAAAGGCCTGCCGCTTTACGCAGCCAGTTGGACATGGACTGTTTTCCGCGCGGCGCGCTCAAGCGCGCAGCGAGTTGATCGGTCGCGACATCTGGCCGAAGGTTGATGTGCAGAACGGCGTTTCCCGCAACGTCGATGTGTTCGCGCAGCACCGCCGAGAGCGCATAGATCCCTCCTCCCTCAATGCCGTCACGCGTGACGAGGATCTCGCCGCGCACCGTGTGCGGACCGAACGACAGCGCGACGTTCTTCATCGGCTGGCCTTCGAAGCGATCGCGGAAGACGGCGCTCCATGCCACGGTGAACGCGCAGTTGGCCGGTCGCAGCGGCGAAACGGCGATCCCTTTTGACGCGAGCTGTTCCACCCACGCGCCATCGGAGCCGAGCCGCGGCCAGCTCGCGCCGCCGAGCGCCATGATCGTCGTATCCGCCGCCACCGCGCGCGCGCCATCAGGCGTCCGAAACTTAAGGCGGTCGTCGAGGTCCCAGCCGATCCAGCAATGCCGTAGCGCCAACGTCACGCCAAGCGTATCAAGCCGCTTGAGCCACGCACGCAACAACGGAGACGCCTTGAGCGCTTCGGGAAACACGCGGCCGCTCGATCCAACGAAAGTCGGTTGTTCGAGATCGTCGGCCCACTTTCTCAGCGCCGCCGGCGTGAAGCTGTCGATCGCCGGCTGCAAATACATCGCGGCTGCGCCATAGCGTGCGAGAAATTGCGGCAGCGGCTCGCTATGCGTCAGATTGAGGCCGCCGCGCCCCGCCATCAGAAACTTGCGGCCCGCCGACGGCATGGCGTCGAACACGGTCACGCGCACGCCCCCGCGCGCGAGAACCTCCGCGGCCATCAGGCCGGCGGGACCAGCGCCGAGAATCGCAGCTTGGGTATGGAGGACCTCACGCATGAAAGCGGCATTATCGATTGAGAGCAGTCGTCAGGAAAGGTACAGGAGGGTAAGCCAGTCGGCGGCGAGCGCCGACCGCCTCTCGCCCTCGATCTCGACGCTGACGGCGATGCGTAATAGCAGCTCGCCGGGCTTGCGAAGCGTCGCTTCGGTGAGCGTGAAGCGACCCCTGACGCGCGATCCGGATTTAACCGGCGATATGAACCGGAGCCGGTCGAATCCGTAGTTCACACGCATGGTGACACCGGCCACCGGCGGAATCACCTCGTGCAACATGACGCTGAGCAACGACATGGTCAGGAATCCATGCGCGACGGTCGTGCCGAAAGCTGTTTTGCTGGCGCGCTCGGGGTCGACGTGGATGAATTGATGGTCGTCGACCACGTCGGCATAGAAATCGATCCGCTTCTGGTCGATCAGGTGCCACGAGGAAACGCCGATCTCCTGACCGATCATTTGCCTGTAGGCTTCGAGCGAGACCGATGGCTGCTTCCGGACCTCGTTCACAACTTATGCCTCCCCAGCTCTTGACCTGAGCGCCTAAATTTCAGGAAACTCACCTTCGCAAAACGCCGTCATCTGCCGCCGCTGTTTTCCGCGAGAGCCCGGATATGCCGGATGATTCCGGAAAAATCGACCCCGCCGTTTCCGGCCGCATCGAACGCCTTGTAGATATCCTGCGCGTGCTGTCCGAGCG
>CAZOOO010000041.1:0-17294 GCA_964581435.1 uncultured Hyphomicrobiales bacterium
GCCGTCTTCTTTGCGATGATCCTGGCCGATGCCGGTTATGCCTTGCTGATCGCGGTCGCGACCGCGCTGTATTGGAAAAAATTGGGGGGGAGCGAGGCGGGACGACAGTTTCGCACGCTGCTTGCCGGTCTCTCCGCGGCTTCTTTTGCCTATGGTGTCGCAGCCGGCTCCTATTTTGGCATCGCCTTGCCGGAAGGCGGATTCCTCGCGCGGCTGAAGATCATCGACGTCACCGATTTCGGAAAGATGATGCGCCTCTCCGTCGTGATCGGCGCGCTGCATATCGCGATTGCCCTTGCGGTGGTCGCCTGGCTGAACCGGGGAAGGGGCAAGGCGATCGCGTCGCTCGGCTGGATCGCGGTGATCGCAGGCGGCCTGGTCCTCGGCTTCGAGGTCGCCGGGCGCATGATCGGCTACGGCCTGATCGCTGCGGGGCTGGGCGCCGTGGTGATCGGAGGCGGCGCCGACCGCCCGATCACCAAGCCGAGCGATTGGCTCTGGCGCGCCGCCGACGGCCTCCTCGGCCTGACCGGCGTCACCAAGCTGTTCGGCGACATCCTCAGCTATCTGCGCCTGTTCGCGCTCGGGCTCGCCAGTGCCTCGCTCGCCGTCACCTTCAACCAGATCGCGCTTTCGGTGAAAGCGTCGCATCCGGGCCTCGGCGTGCTGTTCGCGCTTCTTATCATCCTGCTCGGGCACGGCATCAACATCATGATCGGACTCATGAGCGCCGTCGTGCACGGGCTGCGGCTGAACTACATCGAATTCTTCGGCTGGGGCTTGACCGAGGAAGGTTATCCGTTTCGCGCATTCTCAAAAAGGAAGGAACCGGGATGAACGAACTCGTCGTACTCCTCGGCTGGCTGGGAGTATATGCACCCGTCGCTCTCGGTGCGCTCGGCAGCGCAATCGGCGTCGCCATCGCGGGCCAGGCGGCGATCGGCGCCATGCTGGAAACCGAGGGCGGTTACGGCCGCTTCGTCGGCGTTTCCGCGATTCCCTCCTCGAACGTGATTTACGGCATCGTCGTGATGTTCGCGCTGCAACGGGCGGTCACGCCGGTGAACGGCGGGGCGCTGTTCGGCATCGGCTTCGTCTGCGCCGTGGCGTTGCTCTACACCGGCATATGGCAGGGCCGCGCTCTTGCGAGCGCCATCGCCGCGTCCAAGAACAAGCCGGAAATTTTCGGACTGGCGCTGGCGCCCGCGGCGATCGTCGAGGGGTTCGCGGTCTTCTCGTTCGTGTTCGCGCTCGTGCTCGCCGGCGGCATCCCGTAAAGAGGAGGGGCTCTCATGGCTGAACATCCCCAGGCGCCGCAGACTGCCTCGGGCGTCGAGGCGCTCATCTTGCGGCTGCGCGAGGAAGGCGTCTCGGCCGGCCGCGGCGAAGCGGAACGGCTCGTCGCCGAGGCGCAGGCGCGCGCCCGCGCGATCGTCGACAAGGCCGAAGCCGAGGCGAAAGCCAAGGTGGCCGCCGCCCGCAGCGAGGCCGACAAGCTCCGCCGCGCCGGAGAAGACGCGCTGCGGGTCGCCATGCGGGACACGGTGCTTGATCTCAAGGCGCAGCTCTCGCAGCGTTTCGCCGATGATGTCGTCCGCATGGTGTCGTCAGCCACGCGCGACGAGGATCTGCTGAAACGCATGATCCTCGCCGTGGCGGGCCGCGCGCGCGCCGAGGCCGGTCTCGACGGGGCCGCCGAGTTGGAGGTGCTATTGCCGCGAACGGCGGTCGGCCTCGATGAACTGCGTCGCAAGCCGGAGGAACTGCGCGAGGGTTCGCTCGCCGGCTTCGTCGCGGCCTCCACCGGCTCGATCCTGCGCGAGGGTGTGGTCTTCGCGCGCGCCGACGACGAGGAGGGTGGAATCCGAGTGGTATTGGGCGACCGGGGCGTGACCCTGAATTTGACCGACCGGGCCGTGGCCGACGTCATCCTCAGCCATCTGCAGCCGCGCTTTCACGCTCTGCTGGAGGGGGTGGTTAAATGATCTTCTCCGGCGATCCCTATGTGATGCTGGTCGCGAGCCTGCCGGCGCTGGGCACGCTTCTGTCCAACCGGGCGCCGCCGATCAACCAGACGCGCCTCGAACAGCGGCTGAACGCGCTCGATCCCGAGGATCACGCCGACCTCGACGCGCTCAGGTCGCTGCTCTCGTGGAGCCGTCTCGGTATCGGCGACGAGGATGCGGCTTTCGTCGAGCGCGCCGTCCGGGTGATCGCGGCGGTGCGCAGCGACACGCTCCGCGCCGCCGCGTCCGAACGGCTTGAGATACGCACGCTCCTGGCGGCGCTGCGCCGCCGCCACCGCGGCGAGGATGCGCCGGCGCCGGGAACGGTCTGGGGTTATGGCCGGTTCGTCGAGACCATCCGCGCAAATTGGGCGGTGCCCGATTTCGGCGTCGGTCGCCTTTTTCCCTGGGTGGTCAAGGCCAAGGAGAAGCTCGATGCCGGCGACGCCGCGGGGCTCGAGCGCATTGTATTGCAGGCGGCGTGGGATTCCGGCGCGCGTCACGCGGCCGGGCACGAGTTCGATTTCGAAGCGGTCGCGTTCTATGTGCTCCGCTGGTCGCTGGTCGATCGCTGGTCCCGCTACGATGCCGCAGCAGCCGCCGCGCGCTTTGCCGAACTGCTCGACGCCGCCTTCACCGAAAACGACAACGCCCTCGATCTCCTGGTGGCCGCATGACCGCACCGTCCGTCGCTTATGTCTCGGCCGTGCAGGAGGACATCGTTCGCCTGCGCCTGGCCGACCCTTCCGAGGGCCGGCTCGTCAAGAACGAGGTGATCTACATCCTGCCCGCCCGCGCTCCCGGGCAGCGGCTCAAGGCCGAGGTGCTGCGCGTGGTCGGCGACGCCGCGGACGCCCAGGTGTACGAAAGCACCGTCGGCGTCGGGCTCGGCGATCCGGTCGAGCAGACCGGGCTTCCGCTTTCGGTGAAGCTTGGGCCGGGCCTCCTCGGCCAGGTTTATGACGGGTTGCAGAACCCGCTTGAGGCGCTGGCCGTAGGTCACGGGACGTTCCTGCCGCGCGGCGTCGCGGCGCCGGCTCTTGATCCCGCGGCGAAATGGTCCTTCACCGCTACCTGCCGCGTCGGCGACCGGGTGCGCGCCGGAGATACCGTGGGGACGACGCCGGAAGGCCCGATCCAGCACAAGATTATGGTCCCCTTCGACCTCGACGAGGAGTTCGACGTGGTCTGGATCCGCGAGGGCAGCGTAACGGTCGACGAGCCCGTCGCCCGTATTCGCGCCGCCTCGGGAGCCGAGCGCGCCGTGACGCTGGCGCTGGAATGGCCGGTGCGCGAGGCGCTGCCTCGGCGGCTGCTGGCGCGAGGCTATTCGACCAGGCTCTATCCGGCCGAGCCGATGGTCACCACCCAGCGCATCATCGACGCCTTCTTCCCGATCGCGCAGGGCGGCGCCGCCTGCATTCCAGGCCCGTTCGGCGCCGGCAAGACGGTGCTGCTCAACCTGATCGCGCGCCACGCGGACGTCGACATCGTGGTGCTGATCGCCTGTGGCGAGCGCGCGGGCGAGGTGGTCGAGACCATCACCGAATTCCCGCACCTCAAGGACCCGCGCACCGGCGGCTCGCTCATGAACCGCACAGTCATCATCTGCAACACCTCGTCGATGCCGGTCGCCTCGCGCGAGGCCTCGCTCTACACCGGTATTGCCATCGGTGAATACTACCGCCAGATGGGCCTGCGGACGCTGATCATCGCGGACTCCTCCTCCCGCTGGGCCCAGGCCATGCGCGAAACCTCGGGGCGTCTTGAGGAGATCCCCGGAGAGGAAGCCTTCCCGGCCTATCTCGACAGCGCCATCAAGGGCATTTACGAGCGCGCCGGTGTTCTGCGGACAAACGATGGGTCGGTGGGCGCCCTCACCCTGATCGGCGCGGTTTCGCCCGCCGGCGGCAATTTCGAGGAGCCGGTCACCCAGTCGACGCTGGCGGCGGTCAAGTGCTTTCTCGGTCTGTCCTACGATCGCGCCTACAAGCGCTTCTATCCGGCGATCGATCCGCTCCTGTCGTGGTCGCGCTACAGGGCGCAGTTCGCGTCCTGGACGGCCGAGCACATGGGGCCGGACTGGGATGAGAAGATCGAGGCGATGATGGCGCTTCTGCGCCGCGGCGAGGATGTCGCCCGGATGGCGCAGGTGGCCGGCGAGGAGGGGATCAGCCTCGACGATTTCGTCGCCGCGGAGGCGGCCCGTTTCGTCGACATGGTGTTCCTCCAGCAAGACGCCTTCGACAAGATCGACGCATCGGCCTCGCTCGATCGGCAGCGCCAGCTCTTCGAGCGCGTCTATGCCATCGCATCCCGTACTTACGGCTTCGCCGACAAGGAAGCCGTCCGCAATCACTTCACGAAGATGACCTCGCTGTTCAAGAACCACAATTACGCCGCTCCCGGATCAGGCGAGATGACACGTCTGCTCGAGGAGATCGAGGCGCTCGACGCCTCGGCACCGGTCGCCAGGAGCAGCCTGTAGCGATGGCGGCGCGGAAGTCGGGGATGGGGTACGCCGGGCTTATTGTGTGTCGCGGCGACCGGGATCGAACACGACCGGCATGTCTGTCTTGTCGCAATCCATCCGATCCTGGCCGCGCAAACCGCCGGTGCCCTTGGGTTCGACCGCGGAATGCGGGCGGAAAACCGCTTCACACTTTTCCTCATCCCGCTCTAGTGAAACGGCGATCGGGCGGCGCCGGTACGACAGTAGAGTAAGGAAACATGCAATCGCCAGATGACATGAACCTCTTCCAGATGCTGGGCATGCTTGCGGGCGGCCTTGCGCTTTTCCTGTTCGGCCTGGGGTTGCTGACCAACGCGCTCAAGACCATCGCCGGCGCGCGGCTGCAGTCGGTGCTGGGCAGCCTCACGGCGAACCGCTTCCGCGGTATGCTCGCCGGTGCCGGCATCACCGCGCTCCTGAACTCCTCGACCATCACCACCGTTCTCATGGTCGGCTTCGTGTCCGCGGGGTTGATGACGCTCGCGCAGACGGTGCCGATGATCATGGGAGCCAATATCGGCTCCACCTTCACGGCGCAGATCATCGCCTTCGACGTATCGCGGCTCACGCCGCTCATGCTGGCGGGCGGGTTCGTCTTCCACGCCTTTTCCGGCCGGGACATGCTCAAGCAACTCGGCGCGGTCGTGCTCGGCCTCGGCCTGCTCTTTCTCGGCATTCAGTTCATGGGCGACGCGACCCGCCCGCTGCGGACGTTCCAGCCGTTCATCGATGCCATGCAGGATATGACGAATCCGTTTCTGGGCGTCGTGGTGGGCGCGGTCTTCACTGCCGTCGTGCAGAGTTCTGCGGCCACTCTCGGGATCATCATCGCGCTGGCGAGCCAGGGGCTGATGCCGCTCGAGGCCGGCATCGCGATGATCCTGGGGGCGAATGTCGGCACCTGCGGGACTGCGCTGTTTGCCGCGATCGGCAAATCCGCCGAGGCGCTGCAGGTCGGTATCGTCCATCTTCTGTTCAACGTCGCCGGCGCGCTGATGCTGGTCTTCATCATCCCGCAATATGCCGACTTCATCAGGCAAATATCGCCGAGCGCGCCGGAGCTCGACGGCGTGGCGCGGCTTGCCGCCGAAACGCCGCGCCAGGTCGCGAACGCCCATACCATGTTCAGCGTCGCGAGCACGATGGTCCTGATCTGGTTCACCGGACCGATCGCCAGGCTTGCACAGCTCGTCGTGCCGTCGACCCCGCGTGACGACACCAAGCGTGCCGGCGATCCGGTCTATCTCGACGATACGTTCCTGTCGGTGCCGTCGATGGGAGTGCAACGCGTCCAGATGGAGCTGACGCGGCTCGGAGAGCAGGTTCTGGCTGTCGTCCGGAAAGGCGCGCCGCTGGCGGTCAGCGGAACCGTTGAGGACATCGCGAACCTGCTGGACCAGGACAAGGAAGCCGATCGGCTGTCAGCCGAGATCCTTCAATATGTCGGCCGCCTGTCCCGGACGGAGCATTCCGAGGATCAGGGCGAGCAGCTGATCCACCTCACGCAGGTCGTCACCGGCCTGGACGGCATCAGGGACGTCGTGACGACCAATCTGACGTCGGTGAGCCAGCAGCGGTTGGCGCAGGGGATCGATCTGGCGCGATTGCGCAACGAGAACTCGACGCGGTTCGCGGATGCCGTCATGGGCAACCTCGAACGGGTGATCGAAACCATCCGCCAGCCGGATGCGGAGAAGTCCGAGCAGGTGATCGCCGCCAAGCTGGAAATCGAAGAGCTGGCGGGTGTGGCTCGCGGCGGCCTTCTTGAAGCGCTTCGGCTGGATGAAAAGTCCGGGGTGCTGAGCTTCCGGCTGGCCAGCGACATCATCGTACAGTTCAGGGAGGTCGCACATTTCGCCAGAACGATCGCAAGGGCAACGCAACATCTCCAACCGATGGTGGAGCTAGATGAGCAGAAATAAGACCATGACCAAGTCCAGAACCGTGAAGGACGAAAGTGCGCCGCCGAACGGCGGCAAACCGAAGCTCAAGCCGGTGGAATATGAAGCGGAAATGGCGAAGCTGCATGCCGAGCTGGTCGCGGTGCAATATTGGGCCAAGCATACCGGGGCGAGGATTATCGTAATTTTCGAGGGTCGGGACGCGGCCGGCAAGGGTGGCGTGATCAAGCGGATCACCGAGCGCGTCAGCCCGCGCACCTTCCGGCTGGTCGCTCTGCCGGCTCCGACCGAACGGGAGCAGTCGCAGATCTATTTTCAGCGCTACATCGAACATTTCCCCGCCGCCGGAGAAATCGTCATCTTCGATCGGAGCTGGTACAACCGGGCCGGCGTCGAGCGGGTGATGGGATATTGTACCGATGAACAGTATGAACGGTTTCTCCGGCTTTGCCCGGCCTGGGAGCGCGACATCATCGAATCCGGCATCACCATCATCAAATACTGGTTCGAGGTCAGCAAGGAGGAGCAAACCCGCCGGTTCAACAAGCGGATCAGCGATCCGCGAAAAACCTGGAAGCTCAGTCCGATGGATCTGGAGTCGCATCGGCGCTGGTATGACTATTCGCGCGCGCGCGATGCCATGTTCGCTGCCACGGACACCGAAATATCGCCTTGGCACGTCGTCGAGGCCGATGACAAGCGACGGGCGCGATTGAACTGCATCTCGCACCTCCTCAGTCTGATTCCTCATAAAAGGGTCCCGCGCAAGAAGGTCACGCTTCCTCCCAGGCAGAAATCCAAAGGCTACAAGGAACCGGAATATCGATACAAGTTCATCCCGCAGAAGTACTAAACGCCTGTATTGAATTTGGCGCGGACGCCTGTCTCCATCGCCGGCATAGTACGGGATGCGACGACCGCGGGAGCCGTGTGCGGCGGCCCGTCAATTCAAGCGCGTTTTACGGAGCTTTGCGATGTATGAACCCGCTACCGCGCGGCGAGGCATATCGACCTCAAGCGCGGATGGCTCTTGCACCCCAAATAAGAATGCAAGCTCCGATAAAGCCGGCAATAAGATAGCCAAGCCACCCGCCAAACGAGACGCCGACCAACCCGAACAAACCGCCGGCGACGGCAGCGCCAACGATCCCGAGAAGGATGTTCATGAAGATGCCGGTATCGCTCTTCATGAAGTTGGAAGCGATCCAGCCAGCCAAACCGCCAACAATGATGGCTGCGATCCAGCCAATACCCGCTTCACTCATTTCCACGATCTCCCACTATTAGAGCATGATCCCCAAAAGTGGAAACCGGTTCGGATAAGATCATGCTCAATCAATCATTTTCAATCAAAAGGATAGCGCTGGAGTCTGGTTCAACGCAGTTCAATCAGACTCCAGGTCGTTCCTTGAAACCCTCTTTGCTCGCTATGGTTCCATGCCGTTGCCGCAAAAAGACGCTGGTTGGCCTGTAATAGCTCAACAGGTGGGATGACGAGGTGAGAAGTCCGGCGGGTCACGCTCATAACGTGGAGGCGGGGAGGTTCAATCCTATCCCTGCAATCAGGTCGAGGTGGTTTTCAGCGGGCTATGACAGCTCACCGACGAGAGCGGTGCCGTGTACCATGCCGGTGCCGATTTGTTCAGTGCGCCGCTGCAAATGGAGCGCCGCCGCCCAGTTGACAAAGTTCGACTCGATCACGTCCTTTTCGCTTGGCGTGGTAAAGCCGTTCATCGGCGAGTCTGTATAGCTCGGAGAACGAAGCTGTGCGGACATAGATCGCTCCGCCGATGCTGATCGAGAGATCGCACGGAATCCCTTTGGGACAAAAACTCGTTGCCTTCACCGTTTCCCTGATGCGCTCGGCAACCACGACTACCCGGTCAGGAGCAATGCCCGGTAGGAACACGCTAAATTCCTCACCGCCCATGCGGCCGACAAGATCCACTTCGCGTAGCGTCGACCTGATGCTTTCAGCGATCAGCTTGAGAGCCTCGTCGCCCACATCGTGACCAAAATTGTCATTGACGTTTTTGAAGTGATCGACATCCATGACCAGCAGCGCGCCGTCGCTGCACTTTTCCTGCCGCTCCACCCGTTCGAGATAGGCGTCTACCAGGGTCGTGAATGCGCTGCGGTTGAAGCAGGATGTCAGGCCGTCGGTGGACGCAATGACCATCAGTTGCTCGTGCGCGATGGCCAGCTGGCGCAATTTGCTGAGAAGGTAGAAAAAAAACGGCGGCGCGATCAGCAGGGGAATGATCACGTCATCCCTGGGACTGGGCCCCAGCCGCCATCTGCCTTCCTCGAAGGAATAGCTGTCGATCACGAAGGCCAGGACAATGCAGCATAGCGTTCCGGCGATTGTCAGCAGGATTACCCGGGTCCAACTCTTCTGTGCCGAGAGTCCGAGTGATTTCGAGAAAGACCAGCCCTTCATGGGTTAGGCGCTAAGACAAGAATATTAAGAATCTATACTGGCCAATGTCGGCATTTAGCGCGACTTCAGGCCTATCCAGGCCATGCTTCGAGAACTTTGGAAGGGACCCCGGCGGGCATGTCGTCGAAACGGAGCGCCATTGATGCCGTCAATGGCGCTCTAATACGCGCGCTTTGCGATCCGCACGGTGTCCGCGCTCCGATAGTCTGAAGATCTTAGGCCGCTACCTTGCGGCATTCCTCGGCGCAAGTCTTGCAGGATTCGCCGCACGCCTTGCATTCCGCCACATCCGGAAACTTCTCGCATTCCTTCTGACAGTCCGTGCACACCTGCGCGATGACCTTGGCAAGAGCGGGAACGTAGGGCGAGTTGACGGCTGCCAGCGTCCGCAGCGCGCCGCAGGCAGCCATCATCTGATAGGTCGCGTTCGTACAACCCGCCATGCTCGTGTCCTTCATGCTCAACATGCCGAGGCAATGCCGCATGCACGCTTCGCCCTTGGAGACGCAATGATTGGTCGCGTCTTCGAGCGCTTTGTATTTGGCGGGATGCATCGATTCGGCTGGCGCCGCATTCGCCTGGACGACGAAGGCCTGCGCCGCCGATAGGACTGCCGCCGCAGTTCCCATGGTAGCCACGAATTCACGACGATGCATGGTTTTCTCCTCGCTGATCGAATCGACGCCATCCTGATGCTTTACGGTAGCATAATTCCGGACCGCCCACATCGAGCAGATGGGACCTGGTGCGCCGCTCCCGGCGTATCCGCCACCTCCCCAAACCATCGCTTCTCATGTAAGCAAATATGGTTTGCGAACGCGCGTGCGCGGAATCCCGCGCCTTGCGGAACGGAGTATGTCGTGAAAAATCGTATCGTCGGATGCGCGGTCATGGCGGCGACCACGGTGGTGACCTTTCATCTCCAGATGGCTGAGGCTTTCTTTCCTGGAGGCCGTCCGGTCGCCGGGCTCCCGCACGCGGGGTTCTCGCCGGTCCGGGCCCAAGAACCGTCGATCGGCTTGTATCGAGGGCTTGGAGTCGTGACGGCGATCAATCCGGAGACCGGGTCGCTGACGATCAACCACCAAAACATCGAAGGTCTGATGCCGGCGATGGAAATGCTGTTTCGCGTCGATCCGCGCTCATTAAGCGATCGCGTGAGGCCGGGCGACGAGGTCGAATTCCAGGTCGAAGGCAAGACCTATACGATTCGAGATATCAAAGTGATTGAACCCGCCAGATGATGTTCCTCAATCGCCGCGGCCACCCGGCGGCGGCGCTCCCATTCCGATTACCTTGAACTCAACCTCGATTCTGCCCGCGAGCTCGAACTGCAAGGCGCCTCGAATCGTCTCTCCCGCAGTCAGCGGATGCGAGAGGCCCACGAACATGATGTGGCGTCCGCCCGGCTTCACCTCAATGGAGCGTCCCGGCGGCAGCTCGATGCCCGTCAGCCGGCGCATTTTCATGACGCCGCCCTCGCGCACGATATCGTGAAGCTCGAAACCCGCCGCAGCCTCCACCGAGCCCCCGAGGAATCGATCAGGCAAGGTCCCACGGTTTTCAATGACGAGATAGCCAGCGCCGACTTGCGCGCCCGCCGGCGTCGCCCGCGACCACGGGTGCGAGATTATAATATCATCTGCTTTGAAATTCTCCGCCGAGGTGACTCTCGCGGTTGCCAGCAAGGCGCAGGTGACCGCAACGCGGAGAAGCTTCAATGCCATTGATCCTTTTTCACGCACGATTGCGACTGCGAGCCGGTTGGCGAAACGCATTCGTCTTGCTCTCGGCAAAGATGACGCCGCCGTCAGCGAGATCACGAGTCTCTCTCATTTCGTTTCAATCGTTTGAGCGTCGTACCATTTTCGTACCGCGGCAAGATCGATGATGCCCTCGACGGTCGTGACTTTTCCGTCGCGCGCGATCAGCATCGTGCGAGGGATGTCGCCCTGCCAGGCGGGATCGATCTCGAAGCGCAGCCGTTCGACGAAACCGTCGCTGAAGGTCCAGTTCTCGACCGAAGTTAGTCCGGCCTTCCGCAGCATCGACAGCGCCGCCTCGCGCGCATTGGGAACGAGATCGGCATTGATCGTGACGACGTCGACGCCCGGATTGTCTTTGACGAACTTCCCGAGAAGCGGCAGTTCGACCTTGCAAGGGCCGCAGGTAACGCCCCAGAAGTTGATCATCACCGGGCGTCCGGCGTGTGCGTGGAGGATGGCTTGCCAGCTTCCGCGCTGGAACGCGCGCAGTTGATCGTGCGCCGCGAGAGGTTGCGGGAGGAATGCCCATACAAGCGCGAGCGCGAATAATAGCGATTGACGCTTCATGGCGCGCTCTCGATCGGCGTGATGCGGTAGCCGTCCGCCTTGGTCATCCAGGACAGGAAGATCTCGCGTTCATTGCCCGCAAGCAAAGGATGATCGGACGCATCATCTGTCGCAGCGATGACCCGCGGTTGCGACCAGGTTTCCCCGTCGTCGCCGGACGTCATAAGCTTCACGGTCGTCTTTTCGCCGTCGAATTCTTTCCAGACCATCGCGGTGCCGGAGGCGCTCGCCAATATGTAGGGGCGTGACGCGTTCCGGTCCGGCCTGCCGATGGCCACGGGCTCGGAAAACCTCTGTCCGCCATCGGTCGAGCGCGCGTAAAATAAACCCTTTCGAACTTCGCCACCGGTAAACCAGACCGCGTGGTAGGTTCCCTTCGGCGAAATAGCGAGGCTCGGCCCCTGATGCGGGCACGCCTCCGTCTTCCACTCGTCATGGCTGACGCGATGGATTTCTCCCGGCGTTGCCTGATCCTTGAAGGTGACGATCGCGTGGTCCCGAACGCTGCCCGGGAAGATATTGCGAAACATCACGACGGGCCGGCCAGAGCCTGCGAATGCGACGGAGATCCGGCAGCATTCGCAGGTGCTGTCCTTCACCATGCGGGCTTCGGAGTAGGCCTCGCCGCCGTTCTTCGACCATGCAAAGAACAACGCCGCCCCGTTATAGCTGTGATGGTCAGCGCGCGCCTGCGCCCGGTTGCGTTTGTCGAGCCAGGCTGCGAAGACCGAACCGTCGGCATCCAGCGCGATCTGCTCGAAGCGTTGGCTTTCCGTGTTCGGCGTAATGGGCTCCGGCTTGCTGAAGCTATGACCTCCATCGACCGAGCGCGTATACAGCACCTCGCCGTTGAAGTTCTTGTCCCTGAAAATCGAAAAGGCGATGGCGATCCGGTTGTGCCGGTCAACCACGATCTTGGGGCGCGCATCGGGTCCCCAATCGAGTTCGAGCGGTCGATCAACGACCGCGACCGGCGTTGAAAAGGTTTTCCCGCGATCCTTGGAACTCGCCACCAGAATGCGCCCGCCCGCCATCCACGCCAGCCACAACCTCCCGTCGGGAGCGAATGCCGGCGTGACCTTGGTCGCACATCGCAGTTCGGTCGTATCACAAGCGGATTCTGATACGTGATGATGGCTCATCTGCGCGTTTGCCGCGCCCTGCAAGAGGAGCGTGATCGCGGCGATGGTTGCTGTTCTGATCATGGTCGGGCCGCCTTTGCTATCGAAACGCCAGTCTCATTCCGGCGATGAACATGCGCGGTGATCCGGCATAGATGGAGCCGCCGGTGTTAGCCAGGACGCTCGCGGGGTTTTGAAGGCCCGCGCCGGTGACCGTGTTCGCGATGTTGTTGGCGGACGCCACATATGTCTTGTCGAAGACGTTCCGCACCTCGAAATAAAGATGAAGCGACTTTAGATACTCCGATTGCAGAGGCTTGTCGTAGTGCAGATTGAGATTGACGAGTTCGTAGCCGGGCGCTTTCAGGAGATTGGCGTTGTCCATGTAGAATGCATCTTTCCATTGGAACTCGACGAACGCGCCCAAGCCTTTCAGGGCGCCCGAGATCTGGTCATAGGAAAGTCGCGCCGTCAGTTCGTTCGGCGAAATACCGGGAATTTTGTTGCCCTCCCGATTGAAGCTGAAAGCGGCACCGTTGTTGATGTTCTCGGTGTAGCTTGTGTATCTCTGGTCGAGATAGGTATAGGCGGCGGTCACTCGCCAACCTGGCAGGAAGCGCCATTGCGCCAGGAACTCGAAGCCGCGGTGCTCGGATTTCGGGGCGTTGAACGTGTAGGTTGAGTTGGGCGCGCCGAGGGGTGTCGCCTGCGTGACCAACTCGTCGCGGAAAAACTCGTAGAAGCCTGTCGCGCTTACCCTGAGCGTGGGATCCGGCGTCCAGTCAAAGCCGAGATCGTAGCCGAGATTCCTCTGGGGATTGAGCTGCGTGTTGTTGCCGTTCTGACCGTTCGGCAGCACGAACAGGTTGCCGACCTGCGGCGTTCCGTAGCCGGTCGCGACCCGCGCACGGAAAAGCCAGTCCTTGTCCGCGCGATATTGCAGCGCGAATTCCGGTGCGGTGTTCTGGAATTGGCGATCCGCGCTTCTGATCGCAGCGGTCGCGATTCCCGTTGGTCCGGTGTAGGTGTAAGCCGTATTGATGCCCTTTAAGCGCGTTGTCTCCCACCCGATGCCGGCGATGGCGGTCCATGAGTCGGTGAGCCGCAGTTCTTCGCGCGCACGGACGCCATAGTTGGTGTGCTCGCCGGTGACGTTCGACTGTAGCCGGCCGCGCGTCGCATTTCCTCCGGGCGTCACATTGTACGTGTCACCGGACCAGCTCAGGGTGTTGTAGAACACGCCGAGAAAGCCGGTGGCATCCATGCCCAGGAGCTGGCTCCGCCGGACGACGTCGCTCATGAAATTATAGGACGGATAATCGCCGATCGCGCTCGTGGTGCCGGTCGGCTGGTTGATATTGCGATCGTCGAACACGAACTGGTTGCGCCAGGTGGTCTGATTATCGAAATCATGCTCCCAGCGTCCGCCGACGATGGTCCGGCGATCGGTGCGGCCGAGCCCGGCCTGCTCCGCCGTTTCGCGGCTGGTCCCGGCGGCTGTGTTGAAGCCGTTGTTGAACAGCGCGATCGTTCCGCAGCCGGGAGCGGCCGTCGCGGCCGTTTCACACCCCCGCTGAAAGGGGTTGATGCGGAATTGATTGAGCGAGGACCGGATCGGGAGACGCGCATCCAGCATGTTGTTGATCAGCTTGAATGTGAAACGATCGTCCGGCGTCGCCTGTAGCGTCCCGAGGAAGTTCACGGTCTGGGTGTTGAACCAACTGTTGCCCAGAAAGCCGTCGCCGCGCGCGGTGCTTGCGAACAGCGAGCCCTCGAAGTTTCCAACCTTCTTGCCGGCTGTCAGATAGTTGTTGAGGTATCCGTAGCTCCCGGCATCGACGCCATATTCGAAGCCGTTGATTTCAGCGCCGCGCCGGGTCCTGAAGTTCAGCGCGCCGCCGGTCGCGTAATTGCCGTAAAGCGCGGACGAGGGCCCCCGAATGACGTCGATGGCTCCGTAGGCGCGAGGATCGATCAGGTCGCTGCGGGACAGGCCGTCGGGCTGGGTGACCGGGAAGCCGTCGTCGAAGATCACCAGGTTGCGAATGCCGAAGCCGTTGCGCGCGTTCGATCCGCGGATCGAGATCCCGAAATCACGCGGTCCGTTTCCCTGTTTCACGGAGATGCCGGGACTGTCGCGCAGCACGTCGGCCACGGAGAATGACGGCCTGTTGTCGAATTGATCGCGGCCGATGGATGTCTGGGTCTGTCCGCTCGGCGCATGATGAAGGGCCGCAAGTTGCGCATCTGGAGAGACTGGCGACGGCTTTGCCGCCGCCACGGCCGTTTGCGGCCGGGAAGGTCTCGGAGTGACGTTGCGAACCGCTGTTCGCTTTTTGCGCGGCCTGGCCTGGGCCTGGCGCGGAGCTTCGACCGTAATGCTTGGCAGTGTCTGGGCGGCGGTCTGTGCAGCTGCCTCGTCGCAAACGGCGAGCAGCGCCGAATGCAATGCGAGCGCGCTGACGCCCGAAAGGACGCAAGAGCGAAACATGGGACGATCCTGATACCGGAATGTCTGCCGGCTGATGTAATGGAAATGACACGGACAAGCTAAGCCCGCCGGCGTACGATCAGAAGCTACCAATCAGGACGCAGGCGGTGCGCGCGCTTGCACGGACCCATTCAGTCTGTGCGGCAGCGGCGTCAGAGCATGGTCGAGCCAGACGACGCGTTGTGGCTCATGCTCGACCCTAAGGGAATGAATCGGTTGACCGCCGAGCAGCGCCTGTCCCAGGCCAGCATGGGCCGGACATAGGGCATGGCAGCAATCATGATCGGGAGCGGAGGCCGGTCGATCGCCCTGCTCCGATACCGGATGACTGGAGCATATTTCCGATTGAGACGCGGCGGCTACGGCAGCCGTCAGCAAATACGGCGCGACAGGCGCAAGGATTTGCGCCCATACCGCGAATATCACAAGAGGTAGGAACTTGCTAAACGCCCGCCGCATGACTGCATCTCAGCCCCATTCCTGCCGGTAACATGATTGAGCAAAGGCGTCGAGTCCGGATCACAGTCGCTGACCGGGGACTGCGGACCGATGAACCGAGCGGTGCCGGCCTTTGGGTCATCGGTCGCCTGGGCAGGGAGGAGCGGCAAGTCGTTTGTCCCGTCCGCTGCCCGGCTCAACGAATCGGTTCGAATCTCGGGATCGTTCAGGTGAGCACGGGGAAAGAGATGGCAGACACGCCGCAGATCGCGGTTGAACCGAATTCGGACTCCGCATCTGGTTCTCGATGGTTCGCCCGATGAGGGCGTTACGTGGCAGCCTGACTTTGCGCTGCTGCAATATATACATTTAGCATGTATGTATCATTGGCCTGTCGAAATCGAAAAAAAGGAAGATCGACATGCCAACCGAAGCAATCATTGTGACTGCACTTGTTGCCGGCGTCATAACCATATTCTCGCTAGCCATAGCTTACGGTCAGAGTCAGACGACAGCCTACCGTCGCGAGCATCCGCAAGCGTAGGCTCGCGGAGCTGCATGAATGGACGGCGGCCGGACGGCTCTGTCTGTCTCGCCGGTCGCCGTGATGGGAACTTGACGGCTCATCGAAGACCCTGCCGGGTGCGGGGTTTGGACTCGGTAATAACTGCTTGCAGTCCGCCGTTCAGGCGGCATTCATGGGACTCGCCCTTTACTGATCACATTGCGATCCCGAAGTTATACTTGCGTTCAGCCCGCCCTGCCCCGGCGGGCTTTTCTTTTTTGCGGAACGACTGGCGATTGCTGAAATTACTAGTGGGACGGGTCCTTCCCCAGATCCTCCCCGTCCGCCCCAGAACCCGCCGGTGAATTCCTCGCCGGCGGGTTCGCGCGTTTGGGTCGTCCGGTCCCGCCGTATCAACCTGGTGCAAGGAACATTATCGGCGCCAACGTGTAGTCTCCGAAACGAAATAGGAGGGTAAGCATGGATGAAGACAGCGATGGCCGGATGCCGCAAGAACCGACCAACAATCTGTTCCTTTCCGTGGGCAGCTTCGGACTTTTGGCATTTTTCATCGGAGCTGGACTTATTATTGCGGCCAGCCTCGGACTCTTGCGATGAATGCGATCGCGTTCCGAACGGCCTGCTGGCGACGTCTCTAATCCCGAGGTCGGCGGTGCGCCGTTTCGTCCCGAACCGGCTGTAACCTTGCATGCGCGGCTGCCGTGTCCTTCGGCGCGACTCGTCCGCCAGGTCGCTCAGCGCGTACCGTAAGTGTCGACCGACACATTGACGTCGCGAGCAACACAGAGCGCAACGCCGCGCTTGCGGCGGTTCGTGCGGGACCATGAACCGCCACACTACGCTGGACGGTCGTTGACGAATGAAATGTCCCTTCAGACCGCTGAACATCGAACTCTCGAGTCCCACAACTTGCGAAGCGACAGACCCGCCAGCGCCAGAGAGGATGCGCGTCTGTCATTCTCCGAATACGCGCTGCGGAACGGGCGTTTCCAGCCCATCCGGCCGCCACAATCAACCTAAGCCGCCGCCAAATCATCGCTCGTTGTTGCGTCCGGTACATTTTCGTGATGAAGATCAGTTCGGGTATGAAGGATGTTCACCATGCTTTCGAAGCTAGTAAACGTTGCGGCGGGCGCCGCCACCTGTTTTGTGGTCGCATGGCCGATCAATACATATGCGGATATCTTTATCACGACTGCCAGCATAAGGCGGGGAGACTTGACGATTGAGGGTCGGATACGGGGCGTGAGCAGCGACCCTGCCGTGGAAATCAAGATCAACCCGACCAAGACGGTGAAAGTTAAGAGCACGGCGACCGGTGGATTTAGGTGGATAGGCCAAGAGTTTCCTACGACCTGCGTCGTTCAGGTCACCTCCGGGTCCCACACCCGTGATGTGGTGATACAAAACTGCGGACCTGCCGGACCACCCGGACCTGCCGGACCGCCGGGACCATCCGGGCCAAAAGCGGATTAGATCACGATGATCCTGGATCGAATCGATCCAGGATCATGAACGTGATCGAT
>CAZOOO010000042.1:0-16934 GCA_964581435.1 uncultured Hyphomicrobiales bacterium
GCCGTCACGGACAATTGGCGCGGCTTATACGGGAGCGGCCTCTTTTCGTCAATCTCGCCCTGTATCGTTTCCGAGTTCGGCCGAATTGGCCAAAATCTCGCGCCGACCTATATTACAGTCGACCTATACTACACATGTGTTCCAGCAGTGGTTCCTGGGGCCGGCGTCGTCCGTTCCAGGAGCGCGGATCACGGTCAGTTTGGCGCAGGCCTGCAAAGGACAACCGTGTCACAGGCGATCGAACAGCTTCGGATTCAGGCCGCGCGTCTATCGTTGCGCGGCCGGCTCGGCCTGTCCGGCAAGCTCCTGCTGTTGACGATTCCGCTGGTGATGATCGCCGAAATACTGATCTACGTTCCCGCGATCGCCAATTTTCGGCTGAATCGACTGAACGATCGCCTGGCGGCCGCGAACACCGCAGCACTCGTGCTCGATGCCGCCCCCTCGGGCATGGTGCCCGACTCGCTCGCGCGGCAGATTCTCAACAGCATCGGCGCGCGCGCGGTCGCCATCAAGATGGGCCAGCAGCGCCGGCTGCTCGCCAGTGCGGATTTGCCGGCGGCGATCGACCACGACATCGACATGCGCGCCATGACGCCGTGGTCGGCCATTGTCGGTTCATTCGAAACCATGCTGGAAAGCGGCAACCAGGCGATTCGCATCATCGGACCGGGACCTCGCGGCGCGCAGTTCATCGAAGTCGTCACCGACGAGGAACCGTTGCGCCGGTCGATGTACCGCTTTTCGCGTAACCTGTTGCTGGTCTCGCTGACGATCGCGGTTCTGACCGCGGCGCTGGTCTATCTGGCGCTGCACTACCTGTTCGTCCGCCCGATGCGACGCCTGACCGCCAATCTCGTGGGCTTTCACCAGAATCCCGAGAGCCCGGCGCGGATCATCGTGCCGTCGCAACGCGGCGACGAAATCGGGGTCGCCGAGCGCGAACTCTCCGACATGCAGCGCGACCTCGTGTCGATGCTGCATCAGAAGAGCCGGCTGGCCGCACTTGGTCTCGCCGTTTCGAAGATCAATCACGACCTTCGCAATCTGCTGGCGTCCTCGCAGCTGCTTTCCGACCAGTTGGCCAGCGTGCCCGATCCCCGGGTGCAGCGGTTCGCGCCGAAGCTGATGCGCTCGCTGGAACGCGCCATCGCGTTCTGCCAGTCGACGCTGTCTTATGGACGGGCGCAGGAGGCCGCCCCCGACCGGCGGCTGATGGCGATCGAGCCTGTCGTCAACGAGGTGCGGGAATCGGCAGGACTGGCGCCGGACGGGTCCATCACCTGGATCAATGCGATCGAGCGCGGCCTCACCGTCGATGCGGATCCGGATCAGCTTTTCCGTATTCTGCTCAATCTCGTGCGTAATGCCGCGCAGGCTTTGGAGAGCCAGCCGCGAAACGATGCCGCGACCCGGCAAATCAGGGTTACCGGCCGCCGCGAAGGCGCGGTGGCGATCATCGAAGTCTCCGATACCGGGCCCGGCGTGCCGCAACAGGCGCGCGACCACCTGTTCGAGGCCTTCCAGGGATCGGCACGCCCGGGCGGCAGCGGTCTCGGCCTCGCGATCGCGGCGGAACTGGTGCGCGCGCACGGCGGCGACGTCTGCCTGGTCGAAGGCACGATAGGCGCAACATTCCGGATTACGCTCCCGGATCGTCCGGTGGAACTGCTAACGATCCGTAGCGAACGCGCCCGAGCCTGATCGAAGATTGTCGCTGCTCCGTGTCGCTGGATTTCGATTTCTTGCCATAAGGTTAGCAAGCATGCCCTGTCGCGCTGGTCCCCGCGATCAATCATACGGGATTTCCTGCCGTAGGGCGCCGCCGGTACAGCTGCCCCGCTTGCAAAGCTGATCGGGAGCCGTTAGCAATGGCCCGCCTTCGGAGCGCCTGTTCCGAAAAGCTGCCATTTTGATTTCCGCTATAACGCGCCCGTAGCTCAGCTGGATAGAGCACCAGACTACGAATCTGGGGGTCAGAGGTTCGAATCCTTTCGGGCGCGCCATTAAAATCAAAGACTTAGCAAGATTTCACCGTTTCAGGAATCCCATTTGAAACGGTTTTTGAAACGGTTTTCGCTGCGGCACGCGCTATGGCCGCACACTCTATTCTGTGATGCGCTAGACTTCGCTGCCTCGGTCCTTGGGGAAGCTCGCCGACACCGAGGTGTTCGATTCACCGTTTGGCCGCCTGGGTCACGGGTGCCGGGCGAGCGGTTTCTTGAGCGGGGCGCAGCGAGCTTCGTTCGTCCGCCGAAATTCGCTCAGTCCGGAAAAACAAACACTTAGCTTCTCGCGCCCGTCCGTTTAGAAGCGGTCTAAATTATTGAGATTGCAAGTGAATTTGTGGGCGTGTACTGGCTAGCTTGATGAACGCTTTCTTATGGTGCTCGTCGGTTCGCCTGTTGGGTCAAAATGTCGAGTTGGCGCGAGAAGATCGGTTCCTTGTTTCTGGCTAATCACCGCCAGTTGGAGTCGCTCGTTCGCAAGAGTGTCGGCAATGGCGACGTTGCGGCCGACCTCGTGCAGGACGTTTTCACCCGTGCCCTCGCGGCCGGTCCCAGAGCGACCGAGGAAGATGATCGTCGCGTGCTTCGCGTCTCCGCTCGCAACGCGGCGGTCGAGCATCATCGGATCGAACGACGCCGGGCCAGGATCATGGCGTCAATGCTTCCGGAGCAGATGGTGACGGTGGCACCTTCCCCGGAGGCCGGACTGGAGGCCAAACAAACGCTGTGCGCGCTGGACGAGGCGCTTTGCCAGCTTTCGCCGCGCTGCCGGGATATCTTCATCCTGCGCCGCGTGGAAGGGCTATCGAACGAGGAGATCGCGCATCGGCATGGTATCTCCGTCAATAGCGTAGAGAAGCATATCGCCCGTGCGTTGCGTCATTGCCAGACCAGTCTTGCGTGCCACTTCCGCGAAAACTGAGCTTTTTTCGCCCCAACAGACACGGCATTTCCTCCCTCACACGTTATCCATTAGAGAAGCGGGTGTGCACTGCGCTTCGCAGACCGCCGCTGCGGATGACGAGGGGAGATGACCAGCGAAGAACCGACCGAGGAGCAGCGCGACGAAGCGGCTCTCTGGCTCGCGAAGCGAACCGGTGGCTCTTTTAGCCGGGAGGACGCCGACAAGCTCGAAGCCTGGCTGAATGCAGACCGCCGTCACCGGCGAGCCTTCGATGAGTTGCGCGTTCTTTACGGACAACTCGAAGCGCCGGCGCGGCGGGTCGCTGCCATCGCCCCGTTGCGTCGCAAGGTTGCCGTCCGTCTTCATCCTCGCTGGAGCTGGCTTACACCGCCTGCCGCCGCCGTTGCGTTGTTCCTTGCCATCTGGTGGATCAATCCGTCCATGATCCAGAATTGGCAGGCGGATATCGTCACCGGCGAACAGTTCGTTTCCACTCTTACACTCCCCGACGGTTCGCTCGCGCGTCTCGGCGCAGATACGGCGCTGTCGCTCGATTTCCATGATGGAAGGCGCCGGGTGCGCCTGCTGCGCGGTGAGGCGTATTTCGAAGTGCAACACGGTGTGGCGGGTACGTTCACGGTCATCGCCAATGCCGACGAAGTGCGTGACATCGGCACTAAATTCAATGTCGATCGCGAAGCCGATCGGACGAAAGTCACCGTTTCCGAAGGGGCCGTTGAGGTTCGGGGGGCGGATGACACATCCTATGTGATGGTGCGCGCCGGCAATCAGGTGTCAATCGCGGATGGGAAGGCGCGCAGCGTTCAGGCGGCGGACACAGACCTCGCCCTCTCCTGGCTCACGGGCCGGCTGGTCGTGCAGGGCGCGCGAGTGGAGGACCTTGTCCGTGTTCTCCAGCGGCACACCTCAACCCGTCTGATCGTCCGTGGCGCCCTCGCCGGCCGGGAGATCTCCGGCACCTTTCCGCTGACCAATGTCGACGCCTCGTTGTCGACCATCGCGTCCGCCGTCGACGGCTCGGTCACGCATGTCACCCCCCTTATGGCCGTCCTCTACTGAGGGATTCCGCCGGAGAATAAAAAACACGTCGATTCGAACTTTTTTTCAGAACCGAGACACGGCGGAAGCTCCGTCACCCGTTCTTACCTATGAGGCCCGCTTCAGCGGGCCGATTGATAATGGGGATTAAGGAGCGGGGAATGGTTTCGGGGCGGGCATTTTCGAAGGGCAGCCAGCATGTCGCCCGGCTTTTAACGACAACGGCGATCATCGCTGTCGGTACTATCCCCGTCACGGCGCAACAGGCCCCCGAAGCGGATCGTGCGTCGGTCGCGGCGTCCGCGACGTATCGCTTCAACATCCCCGCGAAATCTCTAGCGGCTGCGATCGCGGATGTCGGTGCGGCCAGCGGCTGGCGCATTGCCTATCCTTTTACACTCCCCACCAACGTTCGCAGCAAACCTCTTTCCGGCAGCATGACACCACCGCAGGCCGTCGGCCAGCTTCTGGCGGGAACGGGACTCAGCTATCGCGTTTCCGGCGCGCAATCCATCGTTCTGGTCGATCCGAAGCAACAGGCAGCGAACGGTGGCGCTCTGCCAGCCGGCGCGATCCCATTAGATACAATCGATGTGCAAGGCGCAGGGAATCCCAATTCAACGATGACACTGATGCCGGCATATGCCGGCGGGCAGGTTGCGCGTGGCGGCCAACTCGGCATGCTCGGCAACAAGGACATGATGAACGCGCCCTTCAATCAGACCGTCTATACGCGGAAATTGATCGAAAGCCAGCAAGCGAAGAGTCTTGGCGACGTGCTTGCGAATGATCCTTCGGTGGTCAAAAGATTCTCAGATGCCGCTGGCATCGACACTTGGGACATCCGGGGGCTTAGTACCAATTCCGCCACAAGCTTCAACGGATTATTTGGCATTGCACCAACGACGGGCACGATCATGCCCACAGAATCCATTGAACGAGTTGAGGTCTTGAAGGGGGCAAACGCTTTGCTCAACGGCGTCGCGCCCAATCAAGGTGCGAACCTTGGTGTCATCAATTTGGTGCCGAAGCGAGCGGGCGAGCAACCGCTCATCGCCTTTACCCCAGACTATGCCATGAACTCTCAGTTTGGCGGACACTTGGATTTGAGCCGCCGCTTCGGCGACGACAATGCGTTCGGTGTGCGCTTCAACGGTGTGTATCGTAACGGTGACACGCCCATCGACAATCAATCCCGAGAGACTAGGCTCGCGGCTCTCGGCCTTGACTACCGAAAAGACGGTTTCCGCGTGTCCGCCGATTTCGGATATCAGTTTCAGAACACGGTCGCGCCACGCCGTCCGATATCAGTCGCAACTGGCATTCCTATGCCAAAAGCCCCCGACAATAGGACCAACTGGACTCAGGATTGGGCGTTCTTGCAGAATGAGAATCGGTACGGCGTAGTGCGAGCCGAGTGGGACGTCAGCGAGGTATTGACCGCGTATGCGGCTATCGGGCGCAACGAAACATCCAGTTCGGGTATTTCCGATCTCCGTACTGTTCAAGATGCTGCAGGAACGCTGACCGGACGTATTCTTCCGATTGATTCAGTCATTTACGATAACACGGCTGAGGTCGGGTTGCGGGCACAGTTAAAGACAGGCCCCGTTAATCATGCCGTCTCTTTAGCGGGAGCATGGACGCTTTCAGAATCTGGGACAAGATTAGGAAACAAACTCAATCTTCCTTCGACGAATCTCTATCACCCGGCTGCCATTGCCAAGCCCGGTGATTTCGGTTTGCTCAACAATCCGAGAGATACGCCGAAAACGACGCGTCAAGAAAGCCAAGGTCTCGCGCTGGCTGACACGATGTCGATCTTGGACGATCGTATCCAACTCATACTTGGACTTAGACACCAACAGGTTCACAGCAGGTCATATACCAGCGCAGATAAATACGATGCGGATGCCTTGTCCCCTGCGGCGGCGCTGATTGTCAAACCATTGGAGAATGTTTCTCTGTACGCCAACTATATGCAGGCCCTAGAGGCCGGCCAAGTTGCGCCTACGGATGCTGTGAATGCCGGTGAAATCTTTGCGCCCTATAAGACACAACAATACGAGGTGGGTGCCAAGGTCGATTTTGGTCGCGTTGCCGCGACACTAGCCGCCTTCACTGCAACCCGGCCAACCTACACTCGGGATCCAAACACCTTTATTTTTGGTGAGACCGGCAAGGAACGTTACCAGGGAATCGAGTTCACGGCCTTTGGTGAGGTGACAGGAAGCGTGCGGTTTATCGGCGGTGTCACGTTTCTTGACCCAACGCTGGTTGAAACGCCAGACGGAAGAAACATCGGCAATCGGACTGCTGGTCAGCCCAAGTACCGTACCACTCTCTCGATGGAATGGGACACCCCGCTTGTTCCTGGGCTGACCTTAAATGCTACCGGGCAGTGGCAATCTTCGACGTATCTCGATACTGCAAATCTGCAGAGAGTTGCTGGTTGGTACAGCGTCGATCTTGGCGCTCGTTACACGATCAATCTTCCTGACCGTGAGCCGATCGTACTCCGTGCCACAGTTCGTAACGTGCTCGACGCGAACGTCTGGGTCGCAACAAGAAATGGCCTGTCTCTAGCAACTCCGCGGACGTTCTTGCTATCGAGCACATTCAAATTCTAGGAGTGATGACGCTCAGCCCTTTTTCATCAAAGAGGGCCTGTCTCTTCGGTGGTTACCCCGAAGGTGTGCGTCCAGCGACAATGCCGAAGGGTGATGGAAGTGACTGGAACCGTATCGCGTAAAACGTCGGCTGCGCGTCTCTGGTTTGTGGCTCATGGATGGCTGGCGCTACCGATCTGGGCGTTTCTGTTCTTCGTCTGCCTGACTGGTTCGATAGCGACCATCAGCGAAGAAATCGTATGGCTGGCAAACCCCGCAGCGCGGGCTAACGCCCCGACGGGAGACGTGCGGCTTCTTAGCTACGACGAGGTATTAGCGGCGGTGGAGCGCGAAGAGCCTGGCGCGCGAGTACGCACGATCTTCCGGCCGGTGAAATCGATCTTTGCTTTAACTGTCTCTGTTACTCGTCCCAACGGTAGCTCGACCAAATTGTACGTTAATCCCTACACCGGTGCTGTTCAGGGCGAGCAGGATGGGTTCGATTTCCGGCGGTTTGTGCGGGCGATGCACGGCTGGCTTCTGCTGTCCGGGGACGGATTCCGAATTGGCTGGTATCTGGTTTCGGCGCTGGCAATTCCGCTCCTCGGTTCGTTGATCACGGGGATTGTCGTCTACAAGCGGTTCTGGCGCGCATAGCTGCGGCCGCGCTTGCGTTTGAGTAAGGGTAGACGGATCTTTTGGGGCGACCTGCATCGGCTGGCGGGCGCCTGGTCGATCCCGTTCGTCGCCATCATGGCGGTGACGGGCGGCTGGTTTTTGATTCAGCAGATCCTTGATGACAATCACATTGGCATATCGACGGCGGGCGGGCCGATGGTGGTGGCGCGTAGCGATGTGCCTATCGTTGCCAAGGACGCGCTTGCGCCGCGGATTAAGCTGCAGCAGGCGGCCGACGCCGTTCGCGCGCAGTTTCCTGATCTCGAACCGAGCTTTGTCGTATTGCCAAGCAACGCCTACGACCACTTCCGCATCAGTGGACGCGGCGATTATCCGCTGCTGTTCGAAACTGTGGAGGTTAATCCGTACAGTGCCAAGATCGAACGAGCGCGGAGCGTGTCGGATCGTTCAGTGCTCGAACTCGTCACCGGCTCGATGCGACCGTTGCACACCGGCGACTTTGCGGGGCTATGGCTCAAGCTGGTCTATCTTGTATTCGGACTGCTGCTGACCGCGCTGGTCTTCTCGGGCATGATGGTGTGGACGAAGCGCACCGCGGTGGAGACAGCCAAATTCGTTCGCGAACGTAGACAAGCGCGGTTGGAGCTGGAGGCTGCGGAATGACGGCGCTCGCATCTCCTTCGCGAGGTACGTCGGCATGGCAACGCTGGCGATTTCACCTCAGCGCGCTCGTGATAATTGTGCCGATAGTCGCCGCGCCAGCCTATCTCTATGAGAGATCGTTTTTCAGCGGCAAGAACGGCCTCGGTCAACGCGACATCGGTGAGATCGCCGTCGGCCCGTGGACCGTGCGGCTTGCCGAGTTCAAGCTGAAGGAGCCAGAGGTGGAAGGCCGTGCGGGCTATACCAAGACGTTCGCACTGGCGCTGTGCCCAGCCTGCGTCGATGGCGTGAAGGCTGCGTATCTCCGTGTCGGAAAGCCGCGCAACATCCGCACCGCTGGCGCGCTGTTTTCCGGCACGCCGTATCGGCAGACCGCCGAGATGCGGATTCCCGAGCGAACGACCGCTGACGACGATTTGTGGCTGACGCTGGAAGGCTGGGACGGCGCGCAGCATTACGCACAGATTCCGATCCGGACTGCCTCGCCCATTATGGCGGCCTGGCTTGAGAAGAGGCGACGATGAAGGCGGCCTCCAGGACCGGATTGATGATAGCCACCCTCGGCATCGCGCTATTGTGTGCTGACGCGGTCTGGGCGCATCCGCCTTTTTGCATCTGCAAGGCAATTGATGCGACGACCGTTCGTTGCGAAGGCGGTTTTGCCGACGGGACCGGCGTTCCCGGCGTCAAGCTCGATGTCATCCGCTACGACGAGTCGATCGTGCTTGAGACCAGGTTCGGCGCGGATTCGACCGTGACCTTCAGGCGGCCGGAGGGCGAATTCTACATGTTGTTCGATGCCGGCGCGGGAAACTCGTTCGACGTCGATTACAAAGACATCGAATAAATAGGGCGCCATGAACGCCCCCGTACCCCCGGACGATATGGACAGCATCACCGTGCCGCCGCCATGGACGGCGCCGGAACGTAAGGGCCACAGATCGCGATACTTTATCGCCGTTGTGGGCGTGTTGGCGCTGGCGGCTCTTGGCGGCGGGGCGCTGGTCGGCTTTCGCGCGCCATCGCCGGACAGTCTTTATGAGACGGTCGCCGTTGTCCGGCAGGATATCGAGAGCACGGTGGCCGCGACCGGCAAGATTCAGCCGCACGCCTATGTCGATGTCGGCGCGCAGGTCTCCGGCCAGTTGAAGCATCTGCGCGTCGCGGTCGGCGACAAGGTCACGTCCGGGCAGGTCGTGGCCGAAATCGATGCCGAGGTGCAGGCGGCCAAGGTCGAGGGGATCGAAGCCGATCTGGCGCGATTGTCGGCTGAACTGGCCGAGCAGCAAGCCGGGCTTGTGTTCGCCGAGCGTCAGGCCGAGCGTCACCGCCAGTTGGCGCAAAGCAACGCGGTTTCCAAAGCCGCGTTCGACCAATCCCAGCGTGACCGCGATATCCTGATCGCCCGCATCGATGCCTCGAAAGCCCGCATCCGCCAGATGCAGGCCGATCTTCGTGCTCAAAAGGCGGCGCTGGCCTACGCCCGCATCACCGCGCCGATGGCGGGCACAGTGGTGTCGGTCGATGCGAAGGAGGGGCAGACCCTCAACGCCAATTACGACACGCCGCTGATTTTGCAGATAGCCGATCTCAGCACAATGACAGTATGGACTGACGTGTCTGAGGCCGATGTCGTCAAGCTGCGTGAGAGCATGTCACTTTGGTTTACAACGCTCGGCCAGCCCGAGCGCAAGTGGCAGGCGCGGCTGCGGCAGATCCAGCCGGCGCCGCGCCGTCCGGACAAGAAGCTTGAGGCCAAGGCATCCGCCCAGCCCAACAACGTCGTGCTCTATACGGCGTTGTTCGACGTTCCCAATAAGGATGGGAGCCTGCGAGCCGGAATGACGGCGCAGGTGTTCTTCGTAACGGCGGCCGCAAGGGATGCGCTGGTCGTTCCGGTTGCATCGCTTCACGAAGATGAGCAGGTGCGCATCCTTCAGAAGGACGGCACCGTCGTTACCCGTAAGGTCGAAACCGGCGTCCGCACTCGCTTCCTGATCGAGGTCAAAAGCGGCCTTTCCCAAGGCGAGCGCGTCATCACCGGGATGAAGATATCCGGCCCGCCCTCGAAGCTTAGGGTCGGGTCATGACCGCTCCGCTCATCGCGCTTAAAGGAATCTGCCGTTCCTATCGCAGCGGCGATGTCGTCACTCACGCGCTGCGGGGCGTCGATCTGTCGATCCATGCTGGTGAGTTCGTGGCGATCGTCGGGGCGTCAGGCTCGGGCAAGTCGACGCTGATGAACATCATCGGCCTGATCGACAGGCCGACGCAGGGCATCTACCGTTTTACCGGGCAGGATGTCGCCGGCCTCGATCGCGACGGCCTCGCTGGCCTTCGTCGCAATTCATTCGGCTTCATCTTTCAGCACTATCATCTGATCTCGACGGTGAGCGCGCTCGGCAACGTCGAGATGCCGGCGGTCCATGCAGGCGCACCGCGCGCATATCGCCATCGCCGCGCCGCAGCGCTGTTGGCACGGCTCGGTCTTGCTACCCGCATTACCAATCGCCCCTCGCAATTGTCCGGTGGACAACAGCAGCGTGTCTCGATCGCGCGGGCGCTGATGAACGGCGGCAACGTCATTCTCGCAGACGAGCCTACCGGCGCACTGGATAGTAAGAGCGGGGTAGAAGTGCTGGCGATCCTCAAGGAGCTTGCGGAAGCTGGCCATACGATCATTTTGATTACTCACGATCCGAAGGTGGCGGCAGCCGCAAACCGCACCATCCGGATCGAGGACGGACTGATCGTCTCTGACAGTGGCCGCGACGTTCACAGTCTCTTGCCATCGCTTCCGATAAACGCAGGACAGGGAATGATCGGTGCTGCGCCGCCGCTGTGGACCTGGCTGGAGGAAGCGGCCCGTTCCGCCTTCGCGGCGCTTGCGGTCAATCCGGTCCGCACCGCATTGACCTTGAGCGGCATCGTGATTGGGGTCGCCTCTGTTGTCGCGATGATGGCGATCGGGCGTGGTGCCCAGGTCTCGTACATGGAACGGGCATCTGCCATCGGCACCAACTGGGTGGTGGTAGGCCGGTCGGGCGAGTCCGCCGCAAGCAGCCTGCCGTTGACGCCCGCCGATGCTGAGGCGCTGAAAGACGTACCAAACGTCTCCGGGTCGATGCCCGCGATGTGGGAGAAGGCGACGGTCCAAAGTGGCAACGTCGATATGACTCTCGACGTCGTCGGCACCACGGCCGAATTCAGGACCGTTTACAACTGGGACACGGTGAGGGGAGCCTTCTTCACCGAAAGCGACGAACGCACCGGCAGTGCGGTCATGTTGCTCGGGACGACGGCGGCGGCGAAGCTGTTTCCGGATGTTGATGATCCGTCGGGGCGCATGGCTCTCGCCAACGGCGTGCCGTTCCTGATCGCCGGCGTACTCGCGCCCAAGGGTCTCTCCGAACGCGGGGGGGATCGCGATAACCGTGTCGTGGTTCCATTGAATACAGCAGGAATGCGCCTCTACGGCCGGGATGATCTTTCCGAGATCGTCATTTCCATCGCCGATATGTCCCGATTCGAGGAGACCAAGAACGCCATCAAGGCTCTCCTGGTCCAACGTCACGGCCGCGAGGATTTCTACATCCACGATTCGGCGTCCGCGTTTCAGAAAGCCGAAGAGGAACGTCGCTCCAATAATCTGCTGCTTGGCGCCATCGCCGCGATTTCGATGCTGGTCGGTGGCATCGGCATCATGAACATCATGCTCATCACAGTGGCCGAGCGCACGCGGGAGATCGGGATTCGGACGGCGATCGGAGCCAGGACCGCGGATATCCTCGGCCAGTTCCTCACCGAGGCGATCGTGCTTTCGGCCATCGGAGGCGTCGTCGGACTTTTGTTTGGCGGACTGATCGGCATATCCGCAGCACTGCTGTTCGACATGACAGTGATCTTCTCCCCCACGGTTGCCGTCAGTGCGCTGATGGGCGCCGTGGCCATGGGCACATTGTTTGGCTTCGCGCCGGCATTGCGCGCTGCTCGACTTACGCCCGTCGAAGCGCTCGCCAGGGGATGAGCCATGTCCACGGGAGTCCCGGCGACGAACGATCAACACGAGCTTCCCGTCCGGGAGGCGCCCGCAAGCCAGCCAGCTCGGGATCTCCGAGCAAGCCAGCCAGCGGTCACGCGCTACAAGAGAAAGAAACGTTGATGCGTAATTTCCGGATCACCACGACAGGCTATTCGCGCGCCAGGATCGCCTGCCACATGTTTGCAGTTGCACTTATGCTTATGACCTCATCGGGTTTCAGCTATGCTCAAGACCTGCAATTGCAACAGCAACCGCCGCCCGGTGCGACCGCTGCCCCGATAACGGCTCCTGCTGCACCATCATCCTCGACGCCGCCGGCGACACCGCCCGCACCGGCCGGGGCCGCTACGTCTGCTTCGGATGCGGGTGCCACTTCGCCAGCCTCGACACCGGCGGCCCCATCATCTGCAACGCTCCCGACATCGGAAGCGGCTGCCACACCGGTGGCTCCCGATACTACGGGCCAGAACGGCGATGCTGTGACGCCCTTGACGCCAGCGCCGTCGGCAGCGGCCTCGGTCCTGCCGCGCGACCTGTCGCCATGGGGGATGTTTATGCAGGCCGACATCGTCGTGAAGGCAGTGATGATTGGGCTGGCGTTCGCATCATTGGTGACTTGGACAATCTGGTTTGCGAAGGGCGTTGAGTTGGCGGCGGCGCGACGGCGGGCGCGCAGTTGCGTCCGCAAGCTGACCCGCGCCGACAATCTGGAAACGGCACGCGCCGAGATTGCGACTGGCTGGACGGCCAAAGGCACCGTCGCTGTCCTGATGGGAGCCGCCGAGCGCGAGGTGCAGCGCTCGAGCGATCTGTCGTCTGAGGGGATCAAGGAGCGGTTGGCGATCGCTCTATCACGCATCGAGGCCAAGGCCGGCCGCGATATCGCCCGCGGCACAGGGCTTCTGGCAACCATCGGTGCAACCGCGCCATTCGTCGGCCTGTTCGGCACCGTGTGGGGCATCATGAACTCGTTCATCGGCATCAGCCAGAGCAAGACGACAAACCTTGCCGTCGTTGCGCCGGGCATTGCCGAGGCGCTGTTGGCAACCGCGCTTGGCCTCGTTGCCGCGATTCCCGCAGTCATCATCTACAACGTGTTTGCGCGTGCGCTTGCCAGTTATCGCGCCCTGTTGTCGGACGCCTCAGGCGAGATCATCCAGCACATCTCACGCGACCTGGAACGGCAGGAACGCGGCGACGTGCCGCGATCGTCAGGGCTGTCGCTGGCGCACGATCGCGCGGCCGCGGAGTGATGCACAATGGCTGTGTCACTCAAAGACCCGCAAGATGGCGGTACCGACGAACTGAGCGAGATCAACGTCACGCCGTTTATCGACGTGATGCTCGTTCTTCTCATCATCTTCATGGTCGCTGCGCCGTTGTCGACCGTGGACGTGGCAGTCGATCTTCCGGTATCCAACTCGCAGCCGCAGCCTCGTCCCGACAAGCCGGTGTTCCTCACGGTCAAGCCCGACCTCGCGCTGGCTCTCGGCAATGACGATGTTCCGCGCACGGCACTCCAGGCAACGCTCGATCAGCAGACCAACAACGACCGCGAGCAGCGGGTCTTTCTACGCGCCGACGGCGTGGTGGCCTATCGCGAGCTGATGAACGTCATGAACCTGCTGCGGCAGGCCGGCTACCTCAAGATTGCACTGGTCGGGTTGGAGGACACCGGACAAGCCCCGCCGGGTGCTGGCCCCGGTGCGGCACCAGTGGCGGCGACGCAGCCATGATCATCGACTGGCGCGACCCCGATAGCAGGCTCGGCAGCGAGGCGACTGCGGCCACTGCGCTGCGCTGGGCCGTCGCCGGGATCACCGTGATCGGGTTGCACGCCGGGGGCGTCTGGCTGGCGCTGAACTGGCCCCAGCCCGCCGAGGCGATGGGCAATCCCCCGGCGGCGATCATGATGGAGCTGGCCCCGCTTGCCGTCTCCCCGGAAATCCCGCAGCAGGATATCGCGCCGGGGCCGCAGATGGTCGAGGCCGAGGAGCAGCCGGAGCCCGAGCCGGAGAAGCTGATCGAAGAAAAGGTCGAACCGCAGCCCGAGACGCCGCCGGAGCCGCCGGTCGAGACCGAGATCAAGCCGCCGGAGCTGCCCAAGGTCGAGAAGGCCGAAGTCGTGCTTCCACCAAAGGTGGAGCCACCGAAGCAAAAACCCAAGCCGAAGGAAAAGAAGCAAAAGAAAGCCCTGCGCACCACGGCGCCGCCAAGCTCTCAGGCGCAGCGCGCCGACCGCGCGGCGGCTCCAGCCGAAGGCATGGCGTCATCGATGTCGCCCGCCTCATGGCGCGGCGCGCTGATGGCGCACCTCAACCGTCACAAACGCTTTCCACCAGGGGCGGCCGGCACAGGCGTTGCGACGGTGGCGTTCACCATCGACCGCTCCGGCCGCGTGCTCTCGGCGCGCCTCGTGCGTTCGGCCGGCGATCCTGCGCTCGATGCCGAGGCGGCGTCTTTGCCTCGACGCGCCAGTCCCGTTCCCGCACCGCCGCCGAATATTGGCGGCGGCTCGATCACGCTCGCAGTCCCGATCAGGTTCACACGATGATGTCCGCCCGCCGCAAGCGATTCCGCGTGTTTGCTACTTTCGCCGTCATCGCGACTGCGTACTCGCAAAGCAACGGCCCCATGCAAGCGGCTGACCAATCCACTTTATGAGGAAATTGCCATGTTGACACTGATCAAGGATATATCGGATCACCAGCATCTCGTACCACTCAAACGTCGACCGAAACCGCAACCGCGCCGGAACGACTACAATCGGCGGCGCTTCCTCGCGTGGTTGCGCGATGAAGTGACAATCCTGCGCGAGGTTGGTCTGGATTACAGCCAGATTGCCGATGCTCTGAACATCGAAGAGTATGACGTTCGCGCGTTCTGCTCAAAACCGAGAGTAAAAATCCTGCGCCGCAATCTTCCCCGTCGAGCCATCGAGGCGCTCCTTCGTGGCTGCCACGCATCTGTCGGCGGACGAACCGTCGCCAAACGCGGCCAGCATCTTGTCGAGATCGCCTCCGCCTACACCTGGGAGGAATTGCTGTCCGAGCCGGGCATCGGCACCGTCGCAGCGTCGGAAATCAAATTCTGGCTTGAGGAGCGTGGGGCCTCGCTGCGGCCTTCGCTCGAAGATGAGCAGGGAGAGCGTTGAAGCACGCAAACGGGCAGAGGCGAGCCAAGAAGTGACGAGGCGGAATAAATGAGAAGCGGATCTCGTCGCGATGTGAAGATGCGGTGCAACGAGCAATCCATTGAGCTGCGTCATCTGCGCTATTTCATAGCTGCGGCCGAGCATGGCAGTTTCCGCAAGGCCGGCGCAGCGTGCAGCGTCCAGGAATCCGCCATCAGCCGTCGTGTTCGCGATCTTGAAGATCGGCTGGGAGCTTCCCTGTTCAACCGCTACAGCGGCGGTGTCCGCCTGACCTTCGCCGGAGAGCGCTTTCTGCGCCGTGCGCGCCAGATTATCCGAAACGTGGGGCATGGCGTCGAAGACGTTGCTTCGATTGGACGCTCGGAAGACGGTCGTGTCAGGATCGGCATCTATTCGTCCATTGCCTCCGGATTCCTCGCCGACCTGCTGCGCACATATGAGGATCAGCATCCTAGCGTCGATATTGAGATGGTCGAGGGGAATCCCGCAGAGCATGTCGCCGCAGTCCGGCAACTGAAGCTCGGTGTCGCGTTTGTGCGAGGCGCGCGCGCGTGGTCCGATTGCGACACGGCTCATCTGTGGTCGGAGCGCGCATTTGTCGCGCTGCCCGATGGGCACGTCCTCGCAGAGCGGAAAGAGATCCAATGGCAGGACCTGACAGAACAGGCATTCATTGTCAGCGACACGGCGCCCGGACAGGAGATCCACGATTATCTGGTGCTTCGCCTGGCGGATCTCGGCCGGCATCCGGATATCCGGGTTCAAAATGTCGGTCGCGACAATCTGCTGCCTCTGGTGGCCCTCGGGCGGGGACTGACCGTCGTCAGTGAAGCGATGACGGCGGCGCGATTCCCCGGTCTTTGCTATCGCCCGATCACTGGCGAGATTCTTCTGTTCAATGCGGTCTGGTCGCCAAAGAACGACAATCCCGCGCTTCGGCGTTTTCTCAGCCTTGCGCGCTCGATCGCAGCGTCACGGAAATCAGACGGCATCAAGCTCCCGTCCTCGACGATTGTTGGGAACGGCGGGCTTTCGCGAAAGCGCGATCGGTCGCCATGAAGCGTGCAAGCATCGGCGAGATCAGCTTGAGCGGGTCTGGCGATGGCTGCCCGTCATCCGTCAGCAAGCGTGCGTAGAGCTTCAAGTCCTGGAATACTGCCGCAGGCAGTTCATGCGACACCTTCACGGGCTTGTCGTCGGGGATCGAGCCGAGTTTCAGTTTGGTCATGGTCAGCCTCTATATGCTTCAAGGACAAGATCGTGCGTCACAACGATTCTGACCGGAAAGCCCGGCCGGATGGTCAGCGTCGGCGGGACGTTGAGCTGGCGGCGGATGATCTGCTGACCCGCATCGTTGATGGTGTCTTGCCCACCGTTGCGGATCGCGCGGAGCAAGCGATCCTCGTCATTGATTGCAAGCTCGGCCCCGACGGAGAGCAGCGTCGACAGAGCGGCCGCCTTCGCCAGATCCCACCAGTGATAATCGACGCCATCCTCAAGCCCGGCATAGCCCGCGGCGTCCGCGCCGGGCTGGCGCTCCAGCACGATCGAACGGCCGTTGGGCAGGATCAGGCGATTCCAGACGAGCAGCACGCGGCGCTGCCCGAACTGCACGTTGTTGTCGTACTGGCCGATTACCCGCGTTCCTTGCGGCACAAGCAGGAGACGGCCGGTCGGGCTGTCGTAGACATTCTCCGTCACCTGAGCGGTGATCTGGCCGGGCAGATCGGAGCGGATACCGGTGATCAGCGCCGCCGGAATCACGGCTCCCGCCTGCAGCACGAAGGGCGATGCCGGCGACATGACGCGATCCAGCGAGGTCGTGCGTCGGTCGACGGCAGCGTTGAGGAACGCA